>JASFEL010000143.1:0-3994 GCA_050124855.1 Candidatus Thorarchaeota archaeon
CTATGAGAACTTGTGGAGCTTAGTTGGTGGAAAGGTGGGAATTGGTGAGCATATACTTGATGCTGCCAAACGGGAAGTTCTGGAGGAAACAGGTGCAAATTCTCTCTCAAACTATGAATATCGGGGAGTCGTTTCGGAAAGGCTTGTCAGAAGTGATGGGACTCTCTTGACTCATTTCCTAATTTTTGTTGGGTATGGAGAAATTGATAGTTATTCAGAATTACACAGAGAAGGCGAGCTTTCCCTCTTTTCCATGGAAGAAATCGATAAGCATCGTTCCGAGTTTCTACCATCTGATTGGTTTATGTTTGACAGTTTTAGGGAAGCAAGCGACGGGTCAAATCAATACGAAGCAGAGCTAGTGCATGAAAATGGCAGATACACACTCAATTACTATAGGAAGGCTGAATAGTGCAACTTGGTGAGATTGAAATAGAGCCTTTGGCTGCAGAGAGTCTTGGAGTGCGGTCATTTTGTACATTGGTGAAGACTCCTGATATACGGTTAGTTCTCGATCCCTCGGCCGCCTTGGCAATGCGTGAGCGTCTAGAACCTCATCCAATTGAGTATCAGATTCTCATCAAGAGCCTTGAAAGAATCTTTGTTGAATCCAGAAAGGCGGATGTTCTCTCAATATCTCACTATCATTATGATCACGTTCGTCCAGGCTTCACAGATTTCCGTTACAATCTGAGTTCGCGAGAGGAGCTTCAAAGGATGTTCGATGGAAAAACTATTCTAGCGAAGGACAACAGGGAAAATATCAATCCCTCTCAGAGACGAAGAGGTTTCTATTTTGAGAAGGATGTTCAATCGATATCGGAGGAGATTCATTGGAGTGATGGTACAGCTTTTGAATTTGGGGCAACAAAAGTCACATGTTCACACCCCCTCTCCCACGGCCCCTCCGATACAAAACTCGGGTATGTCATTGCAACCATAATCGAATACGAAGGAAGCTCTGTAATGTTTGCCCCGGATCTTCAGGGTCCGGTCGTCCAAGAGGATTTGACATACATCTTATCATCTTCTCCTGATTTACTATTAGTAGGGGGGCCTCCGCTTTATCTGAAGAAATTCGAGGAGCGCCACAGACAATCTGCATTTCAATCATTGACAAGACTTGTCACTGAGATTCCCCTAGTTGTCGTTGACCATCATCTCATGAGATCTAAGGACTGGCTGAATTGGCTTGGTCCTATAAAAGTAGCAGCGGAAAGAGCAGGTAATCAGGTTATGAGTATAGCTGAGATGTTAGGGACTGAGAATAGATGTCTGGAATCCATGAGAACTAGTCTCTACTCCGAGCAGCCTCCAGAATCTGATTTTTTGCATTGGACTGATGCTACTGATGAGTACAAGAAAAGGAATCTTCCGCCCTTGAACATTGCTCTGGATAAATCGAGGACATCATAGACACCTTTTAGGGCATTTATCACAAGAATTGCGATGAAAACTAAGAGACAACATTGATGAATGGTTTCTCTCGGTGAGAGAGCCGGGAACTGCACAAGAGGCATAATTGTCCTGTACTGCTCTACTGAATCAGTCGGTGAATGGTAGTGAATCAGAAACAGAATGGTGAAGCAAAAAAGCCCTCAGACGGCTCTACTCGCAAGTTGCTTGATCGTTTCAAGAGTGCAGTGAGTGAGGCTGATGAGTTGCTGGCAAATGACCAGCATCAGCAAGCAATGGCATTATACTATGAGGCGAGTCAGTCTGCAGACGAGATGTCCGAGCGTTTTCTCACCCTTCTTGTTAGAACTTCACCGAATAATGACTTTCGCACCCTTCTCATTGAGGTCATTAGCTGGCGCTTGAGATACATTACCGCTCAGTATGATTATCATCTCGCAGTAGCTCAGACTCTTGGCGGATTGCCCCGACAGGAGTGGATTGCTAGACTGGAAACTCTGCTGGTTCTAGCTCAGACTTGGGTTGATAAATTACTACCATTCCAGAAAGAGGTTAACGAGCCTGGTCTCAAGGGAAGGATTGATGATGTATTATCGGACTGGGTGGCGGGCATCCGCAGTCTGATTGACAAACTTATGAACTGGGGTATGGCTAGTGCTCAAGCATCTAGAGTGCTTGAATGGGCGATGGACAATGGTCTGGAATGATATTCCAACTATAGGTCGCTATTCATCATCTTTTGATTTGCCTTCAACATAAGTGACCGCAACTTCTGTATCAGCTAATTGTAGATGGCTATCAACATAGCATACCAAGTAGTGATCCTCGTGCTTGACGACTATAGCCACTGGAAAACGTGTGACTTTCTTGAGTGCCTCTTCTGGTACTTTCCAAGAAATCGTCTTTTTACAGACGGGGCACTGTAACCACTTCAGGCCTTCTGCCATCTAAATCACCTTTGTGAATAAGGGCCGGCGATTGAGAGTCTACAATCGTACTAAAAACGTTTGCTGCTCCATTGATTATCAAAGCCCGCGAATCAGCTTCATTCTTACTATGATTCGAATATCAATGTTAATCGGATGTTGCCAAGGAAATCATTCGCCCAAATCGAGGTCCCATGCGCCAGGGTCTTTCAAGTCCCTGCTCATGATTGGTCCTTTTCTTTCAGCAAGTGCTGAGATATCATATCTGTCTGTGTCTACCACAAGCTCTCCTGAGTCCTTGTCATAGTAAGCAGGAATCAGTCCTTCCTGAATCCCCTTTCTCACAAGTTTTGCTAGTTTTTCGTCCTTCATACCGGTGCTTTCAACCAGGCTCGTCATTGTGACAGCTGCCTCTGATTCCAATGATGTACGAATGAAACCTGTAAGAATCAAGTAGAGATATCTATGGGCCTTACGAATAGTCTGTCTATCCACTGCAGTTTGGAGAATCTCGTCGATATAGAGGTCTGCATCTCCAAAGTGGTATTCGCTCAGCATCAAGGTAAAAATAATCAGTTCTCTAATCTGCCCTTTTGTCGTTTCAGCAGCTGCATGGATAAGCTGCTTTGCCAGATCAATGTCGCCTCCTGTAATGGCGCACAGGGAGCCTTCCACAAAGTAGGACGGGTCTTTCTCTTTCTCAGCGGCTAGAATGTATGCTTCTGAAGCGATTTGACAGTCAATCTCGAACTTATCATGATGCCCCTCTTTAATCCACGAATATCCCCCTTCGATCATAACATTGGCAGCCTTTGAATACTGATGCGCCAGCATTGCGTGCTCGTAAGCACGTTCGAAGCAGTTAGCGGCCCTAGCAAAAGATTCCCACCGTCTCCAGCACTCTGCAGCTGCTGCAAAGAGGTCCATCGCTTCTTCATTGAGACCCTCGATAGCTTTCTCTTCAGCTAGTTCCTCTTGTTTGCTGCAATCGGCCTTTTGCATTTCGGGATGCGCTCCAAAAAGGTGTGCAAACCTGGCTGATTTCCCATCTTAAGCTTTGGATTCAGCCAGGTCAAGGCACAAGTCTGGAAAACTATCTGATTGCTCCATCTTTCATGCTCAGAACGCGCTTAGCATACTTAGTCAAGTCCTCGTTATGAGTGACTAAGACGACCGTCATATTCTTCTCTTTGGCGAGAGTTGAGATGTCCTTCATTATGCTGTCGCCAATTTTGCTGTCAAGATTTCCTGTCGGTTCGTCGCAGAAGAGTATTGGTGGCTTGTTTACAATAGCTCTCGCAATTGCCACGCGCTGCTGCTCACCACCAGACATTTGCCGTGGAAAGTGATCTCTTCTCTCAAGCATGTCGACATCTCGAAGAACTTCAAGGGTCATCTTCTCTTGGGTTTCCTTGGTTAGCTCTTCGTTAGGCCAGAGCACCGATTCAACATTCTCATAGGCAGTGAGGTCCTCAATGAGTAAGAAGGCCTGAAAGACGAATCCTATCTTCTGAGCTCTAACCGTGGGTAGGTCTCTCTCGCTGATGAGTGTGACATCCACTGCATCTAGTAGGACCCGCCCTCCACTTGGCTGTTCAAGTCCTGCCATCACATGAAGCAGAGTGGATTTTCCGCATCCGGAAGGTCCAACG
>JASFEL010000144.1:0-3964 GCA_050124855.1 Candidatus Thorarchaeota archaeon
AGAGGGCTTTATCCATATATCTCGCTCTAGCTCTCACCGTCCAGTGAGGAGCATAGTATTCTGGTTTCTTTCCTTTGAATGGAGTTCGGCCGAATATCCACCATCTACTAGACATGATGGGCACATCTTTACGGCCAGAATATACCTCTTCGAGTTCTTCTGGTGTTTTTGTACCACCAAGTAAACGCGCTATCGGCCCTAAGGCCAATGGCGCTGCAAGGGCAAGACCTATTCCACTACCTATTCTGGCATAGCGTCCAGTCCTGCTATAGGCACCTCTAAATATCTTGCCAAAGATACCGCCCATTCTCATGGGCGTTCTAGCTGCCTCAAGAACCCGTGTTGGTTCGCCTGTAAGAGAACCAAGTAAACGACGACCATAACCAAGGAAAGCACCTGCAAATCCACCTGCTAATGGTAGAGCAGCAATTGCAGGAACTGGGCCAACCCATTCTGTAGATCCCGGGGCAGCTCTCTCTTGCCATCTGGCTATAGGACCAAATACTCTACCTAGGGTTTGAGCCCTGGCCATCATGACACGTTCTGAGACTTCAGCGGCTAAACCAGGTACGCCTCCTTCAGCTATCGTACCCTTGCCATACTTGGCCATTAATTGGTCTATGCCATGATAAATAAAAGGGGCAGCTACAAGACTAAGTAATGCACCTGGCCTAAAGAATCTGCCACCAACTCTACTGACGTAAGGTCCTCGAGACATCAGTTCAGGTCTGAGCCAACGGCCAAACATACGGGCGGTTCCGCCCTCATATACTCCACCTAAACCAAAGCGACCAGCAAATCTACCCTTGTCCCAAATTTTATGACCAGCACTCATGACCTTCTGGAACATGGTTGTTGGTTGGTGAATGTCACCACTAAACAACTCTACCATGCTCAAGAACGGATCATCCATCAATGTGAAAAAGCGCTGGGTCCACGTTCTTGTAGTAGCCTGGAGATAGCGCCAAGCGGCTTGCGTCTTACTTTTGCCTCCTCCTATCATGTAGGAAGAAACAACATCTAGAGAATTTGGGTCTAAGCCCTTTCTAGCAGACGGGAGAACTCGCTGGCCACCAGAGATGAGCTTCTCGTAAGCTGGAGCTATTTTCCCCATATGCCAGAATTGAGGGTCAGTAGCACCTCTTGGCACATAACGACGCATCATAAGATGCGCATGCTTTAGAATCCTCTGTCTTGGTGCTCTACCGGTAGCCTCAACCCATAGACTACCCTTCTCAAGGGTCACACCACCAAGTAACTGTTTTTTGGTAAAATGCTTTCCGGTAAGAGACGATAGATATTCTCTCATATCTAACGCTTCTTGTGGAGTAAACCTGTATGTAACCCCCTTGGCAGTGCTTAGGGCTGTTAGATGTTCATAAACACCAAACGTACGCATGATCTGGCTAGGAGATACTTCTTCAGCAAGCTTGGCAATATTCATTGCAAAGTCGCCCCAGCGCCACTTAGGGATGCCACTGGCCCACTCACCTAAACCAAACTTCCTAGCATATATCAAAGAGCTACTTAAACCTGTGGTGGTGGCTTCCTGAATACCCCACCCAAGCATTCTTGGATCACGGAAGAAAGTTTCCGTGAAAGCCCGCGGCATAGGCCTATGTGCACCCCACCAAATACCCCCTGCCCCTAAAGCAGATAAGGCGAGGGCACCAACGCCTCGTAGGTTAGACGTCTCGGCCTCTCGCCTATATTCGAACGGTGTATTGACTGGTTGGTTAGACTCTAAAGCGGGCATTAAGAGCTTCTCCGTCTATTTAAGTTCCAGTCTCCTTCAGGGGGAGCCATGTCGGCTTCTTCAAGTTTCTGATTTTCAGCAGCAAAATCAATTCCGTGGAAATATGGAATATTCGGCTTTTGCTGCTCGTCTTGAAGTTTCAGTTCTTCGCCAGAAAGAACTTCTAACATAGCTACCTTCTCGAGGAAGCTTTCCACTGGCATTCTTCGAAGTTCCTCTACTGTGTAGCCTGGAAATGTAGTTGCGATCTTAATGAAGAGCTGTGAGAATAGATCGTTTTGTATATCTTCTCTCACTGCTTTAAGACGCTGGAGGAGCTCTTTTGGACTTTTTACTGTTGAGAAAAAGAGGACTAACTGGGCTATAGTAGTGACTATACCTGCTTGCCAGTTATCAAAGTCCTCATTTGGCAAAGGGTGATCTATAACGCACTCTCTGAAGATCTCGTCTTCTAGCTCTGCTTTAGCCCGTGGGACTGTCTGAAAGAGTCCTTCGTATAATACTGCCTCATCGTAGCCAAGGGGGCGCCAAATAAACCCACCCCATTCGAACCTGGTTACGTATAGAATTCCATGTTTCTTATAGGCAGCAATGACATTCCTCATCGTGGCCTCTTACAGTTTGCGTACCAACATCACCGCTTCTTGAGGTTCCAAGAAGTTAGAGCCCTCCATAATGACAGCATGCAAGGTAGGAATCGTACCAGCCTTGCCGCCTGTCAAGTGATCAGGACCTATCTGGGGCCACAGGACGCAGCGCTGAACTACCATCTCTTGGTAGTGTGCGTCATCTTTAGCTTGCTGGACTATATTCTTATACTCCAGGCGCTTAATAGGACGCCACACAAAGTTGTCATTGAGATCAAAGCTCATCAGGTAGACTTCGCCAAACTGCTCCTTCCACATTGCAATCTGCTCGTCAGAGGGACCTTTCTTTCTGGAGTTCCAGCTCTCCATAATAGGATCCACACGTTTCTTCTTATCCTCTTCTTCTTGAGGAGCTTCATCTTGCGGCTCTTCGCCGGGTGCCCACTCGGGCGTTGTTTCTTCTTGAGCCATGGGATCAATTTCTGAAGGATCCACAAATTGCTCATCACGTTTGCGTTCCATCTTAACTCCTTTCTAAGTGAGCTCTTTTAAAAGCTCTGGTGGTAAATGCTTCCTTTCTACCCCATACCTTAAGCACCTTTCGCATATGATATGGGCTTGGGTTTCCGTAATAAGGAAAGCTCTCTTTTTGTTGGGCATAATTGATTCATCACAGATACTGCAGATGGGATAACCGTCTGCAAGAAGCAGTTCAACTTCTTCATAGGCGTCTTCTATTTCATCGCTCCGCGATGAATAGCCGCAGACCGGTCACTGAGAGGAGGGAAAGTAGATTTCCACTAGTTCACTTTCTGTGCAATGAATTCGTACATTTCTTGGATGGGCTGTCCGGAGATCTGTATTTCCTGACCTTCACCTATGAAGTGGACATTAGTCAGCACCTTCACAGGTACGTCATCAAAATGAGTGTCAGAGGCGTATTTGATCCTGATTGAGGTGCTACCTATAACGTCGGGTCTTACAAAGCCAGCTTGCGCTATCTCTTGATTTTGTCGATCTCTATTATCTTTCCTAATATAGTTAATTAAAGCTTCTTGGCTATTTGGGACTCCATCATATGTCTTTTGGTTAAGCTTAGCTTCTTTTTCAGCGCGTGTAGCTTCATTCTCAAGCTTCTCTAAGAACCTAGGGTCTCTAGCGTTTTTGATTAAGAGACGTAGATAACCCTGATGGATAAAATTGACGAATATCCTTCCATGTACTATAACCACACCACCTGCTACAGCATCAAAATACCTGGAATGATAGCCATAGATAGGTTTCTTTGACTGTGTAAGAGCAAATTGGATAGCAGTGGCGTCGTCTATAAGAGTGCGATCTCCAAAGTATATTGCTATTTGAGCCCCAGTCATGGCATCATAACGATATATCCTACGGCCGTATAGCTCTCTGTAAAAAGCTTCATTGCTAAAATCAGGATAGTAATTTAGATCTCCAGCTGTGCGCTCGATAGCCATTTAATATTCCTCTTTAAACCATAATTGGTTCTGCTTCGTCCTTATCTTCTGGTCCTTCCATTGCGGCAAGTAAGCGTCTTACTCTAACGTCCTGTGCAAGAGTATCGAAGTCCTTTTCACCTGCCACAACATCTTCCCAGGTA
>JASFEL010000145.1:0-3942 GCA_050124855.1 Candidatus Thorarchaeota archaeon
ACCTTCACACCCAAGGCACTCGATGCAAATTTCGCTACAGTCGTCTATTTCAGTGGGACAAGCAACAGTACAATGACAGACCACGCAAACGGCACTTGGACCGCAGCAGTGGATACTACAGGATGGGCACTTGGGTCATACCCGATCATAGTCTATGCTGAAGGCTTCGCAATAGAGAATCAGACTGAATACATTACAATTGCAGTCGTGGAACCTTCGAGCAAGCTCGATGGAATGCATGTGTGGTGGGTTGTAGACAACAACATATCCTACATCGAAACTGCTCAACTTAGAGTGAATTACTCAACTAGTGCCGGCGGCGTTGTTGGAGCAACAGTGAATGTCACTGATGGCACAATCACCTGGGACCTTAACTGGGATGGAGGTACTGAAACGTACTGGATAGATCTTACTGGTTCAGATTTCTCATTGGGTCCTGGAACATATCCATTGACAGTAAGTGCATGGGCTAATGGGGTTGAAACACAAGTTAATGATACACTTGAGATTGTCATTGTTGAAGAAGAAACGAATCTCGCATTTGGATGGCTCTCATACTCATTTGACTATTCACGAAGTGTAAACTTCAGTGTGGTCTATAGCGACCATCTGGGGACACCGATTGTGGGTGCATCACAGGTTGATATTGCAATCAATGGGATGCCTTACTTTCTAGATGATGCAGGTAACGGCACCTATTGGATCGAACTTGACAGATTCTATGATCTTGGAAACCACACTGTAGTTGTTACACTGAGCAAACTAGGATACCAAACTGCCATTAATTCGAGCATTTGGTTCAACATAACTATCGCGAAAGCAAATGTAGATATAGACCCAGTGAGCCCGATGCAGGTCTATTTCACCCATAGTGACCCATTAACGATAACACTTACAGATGATGAGGGCGACCCAATTGACTCCGCAGTCGTATGGCTAGAATATGATGGCACAAACTATACTCTAGTTGAGGGTAGCGTCGGAGTGTTTCAAATACTCATCAACGGGTCCGATGGACTAGGGCTCTACCCAATCCGTGTATTCACCTTCACTTATGGATTCTTCAACGAGAGTCTATCAGGAATGCAAATTGAGATAATCGAAACTCCAACATCACTTGATGCAAGTGGAACGCGAATAGTTGGGATGTATACAACACTGTATAATGATGGATCGATCACATTCAATGTTCTCTATGAGGATATAGATGGTTTCCCATTGACCACAGGACTAGTGAATATCACTATAAACGGAACAACCTATGATCTAACTCCTGGACCAAGCAACTTCACACTCACTCTTGAAGCCAGATTCATTGGCATCGATTCATTCTCTGCAGAGATAAAAGCAGACCTTGATGGATATGAGGGAGCTACAATCTTCTATCCTGTGGTGGTAGAACCTGTCCCGACATATATTGAAACAGATACTGCCATTCCAAGTGTCATGTATCTCAATCAGACCGTAACAATCAGGGTAAGATATTGGAATAATAATTCGGGCTCCTGGCTACTTCCGGGTGAGGTTCATTTCGATTGGTCAAGTTCATTGAGTCCATCAGGACCCGACGTATCCGGTTGGTATCAAATAACGCTGAGTTCTGACTCGCTTGATATACAGCAGCATAATCTCAACATCACATTCGGATTGACAAACTACACAACGGCGAGCATTATCATGCCCATCACAGTGCGTGTTGTCAACACGGACTTCTATGTAATAGGAACATACTCAACATATGAAAACGAAACGGTACGCCTGAGAGTCTTCTATCATGACTTGGATCATGACGCCCCCATCAGTTGGGGGACTGTTATCGCTACACTGGAAGGCACTGATTATGCAATGACCTATGATGGCGCAAGCGTATATATTGCGGATATCAGAGCGGACCTCGAATGGGGCAGCTATCAATTCAGCCTCTCTGCCTTAGCAACAGGCTGTGCAACCGGTACTACTACCACGAGCCTTACGCTCTATGAGAAGGACCATGTATACGTAGAACTCATCCATCCAGTTGTAGGAGACCTTACAGTTGAAGGAGAATCAACAACCATAGCCGCACAAGTCAAGTATAACAATTCAGTACAAACCGAGCTGGCACCGCTAGCTTCAGCATCAGTCCATTTCTTGGTCACAATTCGATTCAGCAACGGAACAAGCTTCACTTGGCCACATACAGATACAACGGATGAGGAAGGAGTGGCAAGTTGGTCATTTCCAGTTCCCACCAGTGAACAAGCAGAGATATCCAATATGACTGTGGATGCGTGGTACTTGGGCTCAAACACTAGATGGAGTGCACTAGCCAGTACATTGAAAGTCGAGGTTGGCTTCGATTTCCTCCAACAACTGATTCGATTCATTTCCAGTGATCTCGGAATAATGATGATTCTTTCTCTTGTTGTGATTGGAACCGTAGCGGTTGGATACAACAAGAAGTTCAAGCCCAAGAAGCGTGAAGCCCGTAGAGGTCTGATGCGCCAGCTAGACTCATTCAAGGAACTGGAGATGATGCAGCACTTCATGGCGGTCTATATTGATCGAGGGACATGTGTGTTCTATCATCCGTTCAGAGATAGCCGGATTCAGCCAGATCTGATCAGCGGGTTTATCGCCGCTATCACAAGTGTATACGGAGAAATCAAAGGAGATGGTGTCCAGGGATCATTGGAGGAGATTAACTACCAAGGTCTCAGGCTCAATAGCTACAGTGGCAAGTTCATTATCGGAATTGTGATTGTTGAAGGCGACATGAGCGCTCGGCTCAGAGACCGCCTTCAGTTCTTCGTTGAACTCTTTGAAGACCAATACTATGCAGATCTGGATGGTTGGACTGGGCTTGTAGACTGCTTCGATCCGGAATGGGTAGTTTCCAATCTCAATGCAGCTTTCAACTACACCTGGATGTTACCACACACCATAGTGAGGAAGGTTAGGGTCAAGGGACAAGAAGCTAAGGTCCTCAAGTACATCCATACAAAGTTTGGTGAAGGAGAATTCCTGCTTCTCGGAATTATAGAAGAGATAGCACAACTTCTTGGCTGCACAGACGCTGAAGCGTTCGACATTCTTCTAAGACTTGAAGACAATGGAGGCATCAAGCCAATAGGCATCCATTCAGTGCTCCAGAGGCAGGGCTTAGGCATTGCCGAAGAAGATGATGGCTCGCTCTACGAAACTGATACACACGTGGAGCCACCTAAACCTGAAGTGAAAAAGGCACCGCCAACTAAAGAAAAGCCTGAGCCAAAACCAGAGCCCACTACCGAGCCGCCTCCCAAACCTAAGCCGGAAATTGTCGAAACTCCCAAGCCAAAACCCGCTCCTAAGCCTCCCCCAAAACCTAAACCGGAAGTTGTCGAAACTCCCAAGCTAAAACCAAAGCCAATCATAGAAGAGAAAGCAAAGGAGTTGTCTGAAGAAGACAAGTTCCTTGCAGATGTTGTAGCTCTGATGGAAGAGGAAGACAAAGAGAAGAAGGACAAGAAGAAAAAGGATTAGCGGGCCTCAGACTGTCCAAATATTGTTTATTTAGAGCAGACAGGTTTATCAACCATACAAAAATCCCCCTTGACTTGGAGCGCTAGACTTTGCCTTGGAACATCGAGAACTACTTCATTTTGAATAATTCAGTGCTTCAAGTAGAGATTACTATTCCGTTGATGGATTTCATCTATGTCAAGATAGAGGATGTAAAGGATGCCTGGGTTGAGCTCCTCGGTCAAGTTGTCAATGAACATCCTGAGTATGAGATGTCATGGGAGATGCAGCCAAAGGACTATGATGCCCTGGTCCTCGTAAGAATCGCTAAATCAGGCGATCTTAAGGAATTCACTCCGGAGGAAGCAAAAAAGGCTCTTGCGGCGGCAGATGCTCTTTTCGAGTTGCCTGAAGCCATGCCGAAGAAGTCAGCACTAAAGAAGAAAGCTCCAGCGATGA
>JASFEL010000146.1:0-3939 GCA_050124855.1 Candidatus Thorarchaeota archaeon
TAATTACTGCACGGGTCTCGCATCTTGACCCCATTTTTCCCATGATTAATGAGTCCAGTCAGATGCCCGGCTCTAATTGCACGCTGATACGTCAGAATGACTCTGAGGTCATAATGGAAGATATGTTCATGGTCTTCGTGCCCATTGGTGACTGGAATTTCTCCAGTGAACTGGGCGGGTTCGCATTCTTTGGAGGAAACAATACATCAGAGGGTCCTAGTAACTTCACTGATTTCATGGGGGACTTTGAATTAGTAGACACTGAAACCACCTGGGGTATGAAAATAGACACTTCATTTGTTTTCGGTATTTTCCCAATCACCATCTACATGGAGATGCTTTATGAGAAGGTCAATGGCTCTCTGACGAACTTGCGGATGCGTGTCAATTTCGCCGGAAATGACATGATAGACCTTGTGTTCACACAATGGTACCCGGGAATGGCACTCATCCTACCACCGGAGTTACAGCTTCTCACTATAGGGCTAATCACTATTGGGGTGGTGATGATAATTCTCGTGGTATTTTTCTACAGGCGTCGACGGATGAGGCGGGCGTTGTCTACGGTACCTCAGGATGGATATACTCATTTAGAGGACAGTTCTGGCATGTAGCTAAGTTTCCAGAACGGAGATTACGATGAGATATCGAAGCATAGCCCTCATAGTTCTCGGGATTACACTGAGTTCATCAGTAGCAATTGTGTGTGCTCAGCCAAATCACTCTCTTGAGTGGGGAATCTCCGAGAGTGAAGAGTTTGTGTACGTCCTACAGAGAAAGCTCATTCTAAATCCCAGTGAGAGTTACTTCGTAGAAAGTCAGTTGCCGTTTTTGGCCCTGCTCGATGAGGGAGCAAAGGTCATCGCCACTGTAGACGGGCTTGAAAGCGTGCCGTCTCAGATCAACACCTATGAAGATATCCCCATAGCCAATGTTTCTCTATCAAGAGAGAATGATTCAATGGTCATTTCCTCAGAAATTGAAAGCTTTGCCGTCCCCACAAATGACTGGACCCTGCTAACTGAAGCCTCTGGCTTTGACGCGATTGAAGGACAGACGCTGATTGACACTCAGAACGAATGGGGTTATGTCAGCACAGGAACATTCTCATCTGCGGAAACTACAGTCACCTTTCACATTGAACTTCGTTATGAGAAAGAGAACGGCACTCTGAACTACATCCGTTTAAGATACAGCGCATTTGGTCAAGACCTGATAGATGTCATCTTTGTACAATGGCATACTGGAATGCCCACAATTCTCCCTCCAGAAGTCCAACTCTCATCCATCATCATCACTGTTAGCTTAGGTATTGTGTGTGCAGTCTGTGCGTTTCTGGGCTTTCGCTGGTATAGGAGCAAGAAACCGTGAGTTCAACAGGTTGGTGAGTGGTGAAATGAAGTCAGACAAACCGAATGAAATTCGACTGATCAATTGCATGAAAGCCTGGTGTGAAGAAACGGTACAGGTCGGTGAGCGTTTTGCATATCTCTTTCACAGACATGGTTCTGTCGGCGAAGATGCTGAGTTCGAGATTGATGAGAACACAGTAATCTATCTCGAAGACACGGAAGCAGAGTATGTCAATCCAGAGAATATGAAGAAACCAGGGTGGACTGGCGGTGATGCAGAACGGTGCAAGTGGATCTTTAGAGCGCTCCGTCCTGGGAAAGCACTCCTCACTGTCCGAATCATGTTCAGATTCGAGGTAGAAGAGGAACGAAGAATCGAGTTTACGGTAGTCTTCTAGTCGTCAGTCTTCTCAGCCCATACGTATGTATAGCCAGCAGCATAATCCAGCTTCTCTCGTTTCGCAAAGGAATGCTGGAGAGCTTTGAGGCCCTCTTGATAATCACTTTCTGGAATCTTGTGTAGCATTGAGTACCCCTTCCTCGAAACTGTATCCAAGTATTCCTCTCCAAGCATAATTGGAGCGAACTTAAAGGACTTGGACCAAGTGTTGGTCAATGAGTTCTGCTTCATGCATTCTTCTATCTCAGGAATGTCAGGATATCGTTTCTTATCGATAGCAATCGTGGCGGGAAAGAAACGTGAGGTCATTCGCTCTTCTATCTGTTTGTGAGACTGTGTTACAATGCATAGGCGACCATCAGACCTCAGAACACGACCCATCTCTTGCATGGCATCATCCATGCGAGGCAAATGATGGACTACCTCTGTCATGAACAGCATGTCGAAGCTACCTGGTCTAAACGGGATACAATTAGCAGACGCATGAATGAAGGATATCGGAGATTCTTTCTCTCTGGCTTCAACAAGCATCCCGAAAGAGGAGTCCAGTCCAAATACCTGAGCGTCAATAGCCTTCTGCAAAAGTAATGTGTTGTTGCCTGTCCCACAGCCAACATCTAGAACCTTTGAGCCTGAGTCCGGCACATACTCCTCGAGTAGATGGAAGACCATCTCAGGTTCACCAGCACGGACCTGGTCATAGATCTTCGACACCGAGTCATAGTCAATAGACTTGTCAGGCAAGGTATTCACTGCTGACAGAAGAATGAATCACTCATATCAAATTCTTGGTTTTGTCTGGGAGTCGAAGGCACTTATATGACAGTGGTTTCCAGATGAAGTGATGACAGACGATACGCGTTTCCTCTTCGAGGACTTTCCGTCATATGACCAGTCCTTGATTGCAGTAGCAACATTAATGCCTATTGTCATAATGACTCCAATCTTTCTGTTAATAGCGTACTCAGAACCTACATTGACAGCAGCTTCAATAATCCTGATCTTCTTGGTTCCGCTCATCGTCCTTACGATACCCTATAGCTTCGGAGTCCCTGCTCATGTGACTGTCACCGAGATGGGTGTGGTAGTTAGACATGGGAAACTCCTTCGAATCAAAATACCAAAAAGTAGTATTATTTCCACGGACCTGAAACCTCCTCCTTGGTGGTTCAATCTCTACTATCTATTCGCACCAGCCCAATGGGTGCATGTGAAGAAGAGAACTGGCCTCCTGAAGTGGTGGTTCATTCCAACCACCTCAGGAGTCAAGCTCAAGACTACTCTTGATTCTCTCTTGTCATCCTAGAATTACCAGGGTTGTCGTAATTTGGTTTGTCAGAAGACATGCGTGAATGAGGGTATTCCAGAGCGCTAATAGGGAGCAATGCAAAAGAGCGAAACAGCGTTCATGGAGTTTTGAAAGAAATGAGTGTTGAACGAGTAAGGCATCTCTATGAGTACCAATTCGCTCTGAATCGCAAGATTTGGGACTATTGTATTGAAAACCTCACAATAGACCAATTGCTGGAAGATGTAGGATTCTCTCATGGCTCAGTAAGGAATCTATTCGTCCATATCATGGGAGTTGATGAGAGATGGTTCTCATATTTTCGGAAGGCGGCGGATCCAGGTCATCTGGATCCATCAGAGTTTCCCGAACCGGATGTAATCAGAAAGAAATGGGACATAGTTGAAGACCAGATGAGGGAGGTTCTTTCTGGACTCGCTGACAAAGATCTTGAGAAGACCTTCCAAGGAAATATGATGGTGTGGCATGTCCTCTCACATATCGTGAACCACGGTACACACCACAGAGCACAGCTCGGCGTTATGCTTGTGCATCACGGGCTAAAACCCCTCCCTCAGGACTACGTCTTCTATGTCATGGGGAGACTATTGTATTCGCTAGCCGAGTCTAACCGACTTCTCCTCTGCTTTTCTTTTCGCGGTCGTAAGCCTCCCATGCATCAGCTGCCGAGGCTGCATCTCTTGAGCGGAGCTCTGAAAGCACATATTCGCGAATCTCTGTGCTCTCTATAGTACTCTCCTTCCTGGCAGAAAGAGAGCTCGCTATCTCGCGGGCAGTATCATATGGACAGCCGCACTTCACAGCACTGACGACAACTTTCTCTGGCATGAAGACTTCAGTAGACCCACTTTTCTTCCTAACTTCCATTCGAATCCCTA
>JASFEL010000147.1:0-3933 GCA_050124855.1 Candidatus Thorarchaeota archaeon
TGAAGAGAACGGCATACCTGTGACTGCTGATAAGTATGAACTGTCTATCGAACAGGAAAAGCTTGAGAGCGAAAAGGAAGTTATTGAAGACCTCCTGGCCATGGCTTATGAGAACAACCTACCTCCAAAAGCTGCTAATACGGCAGCAGAATGGTATCTGAAAACAAAGGAAAAGGAGGAAGAGGCTCGTATTGAGCAGGATGCAGAGGTGAAGTCAGCATCTGAAGATGCGCTACGAGCAGAGTGGGGCAATGAGTACAGAGCCAACGTTAATCGAATTCATGGGCTTCTAGATATGGCACCTGAAGGCGTGAAGGATAAGATCCTGAATGCTCGATTCCCCGATGGAACTCCATTCGGTTCAGATCCTGATTCCCTGAAGTTCCTGATTGACTTGGCTGTTCAAATCAATCCTGTCACTACACTGGTCCCCGGTGCCGGCGATAATATTGCTGGAGCTATCTCTGATGAGCTGAAGAATCTTGAAACGATGATGGGTAACAAGAATTCTGAATATTGGAAAGGGCCAAAGGCTGCTGACAATCAGAAGCGTTATCTAGAGCTTGTAAGAGCACAGGAGAAGATGAAATAACGCACTAGCGTTGGCAATAATATTAGAATGTTATTAAATGTACATTATGGGCTACCCGCTATATGCGCCCCCATATTTAATTACCAAAGCACGGCCCCAGAAAGGTCAGAATCAGCCCCAGAAATGGATTCCCTGATTAACACCGTGATGGCTTCCCCGAGGCGAAGGTTCAAGAGAACTTAACTTTAGGAGATTTAACAATGGCTGATACCGCCTTTCAAACCCAGTATCGCCAGGAGTTCATCCATGGTTTCGAGCAGCGTCAATCGTTGCTTCGTGACACGGTAACGACTGAAGCGGTAATCAAGGGTAATTCCGCTGTCTTTCTAGTTGCAGATTCAGGCACCGCAGAGACAGTTACTCGTGGCGTAAACGGATTGATTCCGGCTCGCGCTGATAACTTAACTCAAAACACTGCCACTTTGACCGAAGAGCACGATCTGGTACGCAAGACTGGTTTCAATGTCTTTGCTTCTCAGGGTGATCAACGGCGAATCATGCAGGAAACAACCATGGGAACTGTAAATCGAAAGATTGATGATCAGATTACCACTGTGCTTAATACAGGTACTGTGACTGCTGGCTCATCCACTACGATCCCGAGTGTTGATTTATTCCAAAGCTCATCTGTGAAATTGCAGAATGCTTCAGTGCCTTGGGATTCACAAATCACCCTTCTGTGTCAACCATCATTCCTTGCCTATATGGAGCAAGCACCAGAGTTCGCTAGTGCGGATTATGTCAGCATGCGCCCATTCTCAGGTGAAGGGGCTGAATGGAAAGACCAGCCTATGGCTTATAGGTGGAGAAATACTTTGATCGTTTCTCATCCTAATCTACCTGGCAAAGGTACTTCGAGCGAGATTTCGTTCTTGTATCATCGTTCTGCGGTTGGTCACGCCGCTGATACTTCCGGCATGCAGAATGTCGTGGGCTATGACGAAGAGCAAGATTACTCTTTCGCGCGTTGCTCCATGTACATGGGTGCTGTTCTTTTACAAAACTCGGGCGTTGTGGTTATTACCGCTGACGGCTCGGCTTACGCTTAAGGGGGTGTAAAATGTCTTATGTAGGCTCAACAGGTGCATCGTCTGTAGCTAATCCTCCTGTGCTAGTAGCTCGGGCAGGTCTGGCTCCAACGAACAACATTAATAGTACGTCTGTCGCAGAAGGTATGGGTTTGTGGATGTATAATTCATCTAACCTAACTACAGACATTACATCAGCAAACTTCTTCACTGACGCTCAGCGTTTAGGGATGCGGAATGGTGATGTAATGCTGGCGACAACCTTCAGTACTGAGAGTTCGACTGGTCATATCCTGGTAACAGGTATTATTACTGGTGTTTCGACATCAGGTGCGAACTTATCTACTGGCGGTTCAGTCACGTCAACGTTTGCTTAGCGCCACCATTGAGGGGCTTCGGCCCCTCTTTTTTAATCTGAGGAGATAACTATGTCAGAAGAAAAGCGCAGTACAAAAATTAATCTTAATCGTATGAAGAGCGGAGAATTTGTCCGCACTCTTTGGGTCGCTACGGTTGAGCAGGGAGTAACTAAGAAAGATATTATGGAGCCGAGTTTTTGGTCCCATGTAGCTGCACAGTTCCGCCCTTATGATCGAATTGAAGTCCGTGTTGATGACGGTCTTTTCTTTTCAGAATTGCTTGTTCTTGCCTGTGATCGAACATGGGCCAAAGTGTTTGAATTAAATCACTACCAATTAACGAACTCAGACGTTTCCATGACTCAGGCAGAGACTGAGATGGCTGAATTTGAAATCAAGTGGAAAGGTCCAGTGAATAAATTCTGTGTCATCCGCAAGAGTGATGATCAGGTAATCAAGAAAGAGCTTGAATCTAAGGACTTGGCCAATGCCTTTCTTGCTAATTACAAGAAGACGATTGCCGCATAATGTCTACTACTCGCCTAAAACTCTATAACTCAGCCCTAACTATCTGCGGAGAGCGCCATTTGGCCTCTCTGACAGAGGATCGTGAACCACGTAGGTTATTAGATCATGTGTGGGATAATGAGGGAGTAGAAGCGTGTCTGGAGATGGGGCAATGGAAGTTTGCCATGAGATCTGTTCGCATTGATTACGATGCTGATGTAACTCCAGATTATGGATATAGGCGAGCTTTTTCAAAGCCGGATGATTGGGTAGTTACTTCTGCCTTCTGTTCTGATGAATATTTCGATACCCCGTTGACTCGTTATGTTGACGAGACTGGATATTGGTATTCTGATGTGGATGAGATTTATGTGAAATATGTTTCTAATGATTCGTCATATGGTCTTGATCTATCACTATGGCCAGCCACATTTGAAGATTATGTAGCTGCTAACTTCGCCTCGAAAATTATTATGTCCTTGACCTCTGATGAGAATAAGAGAGAGAGCGTTATTAAGTGGGAAGAAAAGAAACTTGGCATTGCGAAGAATAAAGATGCCATGGCAGGTCCACAACAATTCCCAGCTCCTGGTAGTTTTGTTAGCTCTCGATCTCGGTCAGGGTCGCGCAGAGATAGAGGCAATCGCGGTCAGTTGATAGGCTAATGCCAAGAGAAACTGTCGCCTTACGAACCTTCAATCGTGGGCTAATATCCCCGCTAGCTTTGGCTCGCACAGATATAGATCGTACCGCACTTTCTGCGGAAACTTTCACCAATTGGATGCCTAGAAATTTGGGTACAATGATGCTTCGTCCTGGCACGAAGTACATCGGCACTACTCTGTCCAATTCCGCAGCAGAGTTTATCCCATTTATTTTCTCAACATCTGATACAGCTCTATTAGAAATAACAGATGGAGTCTTGCGGGTATGGGTTGATGATGATCTTATATCAAGAACTGCTGTTAGTACAGTTGTTGCAAATTCTGCATTCACTTCAGATGTGACAAGCTGGACTGATAATGATGAAGCTGGAGGTACGTCTGCATGGGTAACTGGTGGATATCTTGGGCTTACCGGAAATGGAACTGCGGCAGCTATTCGAGAGCAAGAAGTTATAGTTTCTGCTAGTGATCAGAATATTGAGCATGCTTTAGATATTGTGATTGAGCGAGGCCCGGTAATATTAAGAGTTGGATCATCAACTGGTGATGATGATTACATATCTGAAACCACGCTTGATACTGGCTCTCACTCGTTATCGCTTACTCCTACTGGTAATTTCTTTGTTCAATTCCTATCAAGGCTTAAAAGACAGGTCTTGGTAGATAGTTGTGGGGTGGCTGCATCTGGAACAATGAGTGTAACAGCGCCGTGGGCTGAGGCTGATATAAGTAAACTTCGCTATGATCAGTCTGGCGATATTATTTACGTTGCGGCTGACGGA
>JASFEL010000148.1:0-3919 GCA_050124855.1 Candidatus Thorarchaeota archaeon
CCTCCTCCTGAAATACTGTATTCATATAGGCAGAGAAGTCACGCTCAATAATAACTTCATCCTCTATACCAAGCATCTCTACTGGTATGTTATAGTACCAGCAGAAGGAGGAGACAAATACATCCTGCTCTCCGCAGTTATGCTTCTGAGCTAACGCTTTTATCTGGCTATGCTTAATCATCAGGAACCTCTGTGAGTTTATACTTCTTAACTACGCATCTCATAGCACGAGTACCTTCTCTGAATTTATTGTCTCTATCACATACACGTTGAGCAAAGTGACGCATAGTCCAGAAGGTTCTGCCTTGTCCTGAACTACTCCAGATATTGTACTGAGGGTCATAGACTCGGTATACATAATCAAGCTTCTTAGTCATCATATTTCTCCAATAGCATTTGTAGATAATGAATAGCCTTCTCAATATCCTGCTTGCCATTCTTACTACGGTGACGTACTACATACTTGATGACGTTACCTTCCATATAAGGAATCTTATTCTTCATAATGAAGTCAACAGGTTCGATAGCCATTTGGTAATGAGAGCCGCCTATCTGAGTACCGGATGCAGTACCAGCAGGGACAATCTTTGATGAGTCGTAGCCTTCAACAGTAGTCTCAGGCCTAGGCACGTAATTATCATTATTTCCATTACCTGCATGACAGCAGCTACAACAAGGCTCTTCACTTCCAAACCTATCTCTATAAATACAGCTTGAGCATGTATCTCTCATTATACCCACTCCTTTATCATATATTCAATCGGTAATTCCATCAAAGAATAATCACCATTACCGTTGACATCATGTTTATAGATGCAACCTCGCCAGTGAGCATTACCTTGATAGCCTTTATAGTCTTCATCGTGCTGGTAGTAAGAGCCTACAATCAATGCTCGTAGTACCTGCCCATTTGCTAAATACTTTTCAGCTTGGTCTTTGCCTTGTTGGTGGCCCATTGTAAAAGTGAAGCCTACGTTATTCAGACGTGTCTTAGCTACACCTCCCCAAGGGCGACCAGTATTAGGGTTAGCTACGTAATGGGTGTAATGGATTCCGTCTAACTCTACTAGTTCAAGGAAGTCATGAACTTTCCATCCGAACTTATCCAGCTCCAAGTTATCATAGCTTAAGAATCCTGCCATCGCAGGGTCAGCATTAACATGACGCATAATACGCTCTTCATGGTTGCCTAAACAGAAGTGCATTTCAGGCTTGTAGAGTCTCATCTTATTCTTTCTACGTTGTGCATTATAGTCATTGATAGGTTTCATTAACGCTTCCATGCCTAGAATGCCTGCCTCAATATCCTCGTGTACTCTCTTACCCTCTGCTTTCTTGGTTCCTTTATCATAAGAGGATAGTGAGTTCATATCCCAATGGTCTCCAAGGTGTATGATCTTATCTGGTTTCCGTTCCACAATATAATTACCCGCTGCTGTCAGGTGGTCAAGAGCGTTATGCTCTGGACTCACCTGAGTATCAGGGATTACAAAGTGTTCTGCCATACTATCCTCCCATTGATGCATTCAGTCCACGATAAGGAAGAGTATCACTACGATGGACAAAATGCTTATAGCGATTCTTCCATACCTTGTAGTGTTGCCTCTGACACGGGCCCATGACAACTTGGATTCGTGTGATAGGTACTGGCTCATACTCATACTGACCATCCCCTCGTAGTCGTGCAAGATAAAGAGTCTTTCGGTGCTCGATACCTTTATACTTAGTTTCCTCGGAGAGTTGCGGATTAGCAGCTACCCTACGGATTTGCTTTGCCATGCGCCCGTTCATTGTGCTGCCTTCCATAGGAAGTATCCTAATACTATGGCCATAAGTAAGCCGAACGAGAAACTGATCCACAAGGGAGACAGTACCCACCACCAAGACCATGCAATGTACCCTGTAAGCTTTAAGCCTACGAAGAGTACAGTAAGCAGGCCGACAAAACCAATGCCACCTGAACTACTTGAACTTAAGTTACTCATATTAATCTCCTTCAGTTATTATGATAAAAGTTTGCTCTTCGTCTTTTGAGCAGCCCGTAATGTTTTCAAACGTGACTGCCTTGACTTGCTTGGACGAATCATCTGCAAGTATTCCTCTCTCCACAATTCCGTCAATGGCTGCTTTAGCTGATACACCTTCAGGGTCTGCGTTGAGTCTTCGGTAACTTCTAACATGGATATTAACTCGTGAAGTTTCTTCCTCAAACTTATCCTTTGGAAGTGTTGCATAGCGAGGATCCGATTCCAAGTAGGCAAGGGGATTGGTAAGTGGATTACTATTGTCTTCATTCATTTAAACCTCTCTGGATATCTTTCCTTTAATTGCTTAAATGTTTCAGGATTCTGAAGAGAGGCTTCAAGTTGGCGTACATATGTATATGTCTCTTTATCCACCCATCTACGTATCCAGTTACCTTCTTTGTCTTTAAGTGCTAATCCGCCGGGGAAATCCATCGTACACCCTCCTCTCGTTGTATCCAAAGCAGGTTAGCGTTCTCTTCCAAGTCTCTCATTGCTGCCTCGAAGATTGCTCTCTCGTTCTCAGCGCAAGACAGTCCGAACTTCTCCGCTATCTTACGATGATGCTGTACGTATGTCTCTTGGCATCGACGATACATCTCTAGAGGAGTTCCTGCTCCGCTAAGGATTTGTTCAGCCTTCTTACTACCAATCTGAGGGCATCCCTCAATGTTGTCAACAGCATCACCCGTAAGTAACTGGGTGTAAAAGAACTTGTCAGCTTCTGGTAGAGATACGTTATATAGCTTCTGCTTATTCCAGTCAAAGTGCCACCCCGGAATCATATTCAAGTCTTTATCTATGGTACAGATAACAGATTTGTGGTCGTTGCCTCGTGCTGTCTGAGCCCAACCCATAGCATCATCTGCTTCTGCTCCGTCTATCACTTTAGCTTTGTACTTCTTAATCAAGTACTCTGTAATTGTGTGATAGTGTACAGGTTTATCGGCGGAACGTTGACCTTTGTAGGGTTTAATAGTCGCAATGCTTTCTCTATAGTTTCCCTCTCCGGTGAGAAAGATATTGCAGCTATCTGCTCTGGCCCCCTTGAGTATTCCTTCAATAAACTTATCCACTGTATAATAAACTGCTTGAATAAAATCAGAATGTAGTTCTGTCTTAACCATCTCTTGCGGGACACCTTCTTGGTCTGCGTATTCGCTGGCTTCGAAGAATGTTGCAAAGGTTTTATCAAGAACTTTATACACTTTACGCTGAGTAGCAAACCCTATTTGGTAACGAACAACGTCACCATCTAGTTGTGCTTCTCTTTCATCCATATTAGTACCTCAAGCGTGAACGTGAATCTTCTTTATAACCTATTGTACCTAATGAGGTACATACTTCTCCTGAAGTCGGTTGTGAAAACACCCCAGCCTCGACGAGGGCTAGACTAATATCATCCATCACTCCTCGAATAGAAGTCTTAGCACTGCCACTGATCTTTTGACATGTGCAACGTAATGCAGCAGCTTCTTCTAGTGTGAGAGTTAACTGGATAGCTGGCACTGTTGTAGTTACAACTTCTTCAGTACATGTGAGTTCTGCTTTTGCCATTGTATTCTCCTTAGAAAGATAAAGAGAGGGCTCTCGCCCTCTCCCTCTGATTAGTACTCTGAATCTGCGTCAGCTTCATCCCAACCTTCCGGTGCTTCCCAGTTAAGGGCAGAAGTAATACGTTCCTGCTGCCATTGAGGTAGCTTATCGAACAACTCTTTGTTGGGGTAGGTGAAGTCGAAGTAAGTAGATTCAACACTTAGTTCATCAACTTCCATACCTGTAGGGCAAGCCATCACGGACGCAATCTTGGCCTTATCACTTTTAGTGGAGCCAACTTGAATCATTGCTTGCTCGTTCAAAAGTTCCTCTAGGGACTTGATAGAAGGAGCAACAGC
>JASFEL010000149.1:0-3907 GCA_050124855.1 Candidatus Thorarchaeota archaeon
CCGATGAACTCGAGTTTGACCCAGAATCATTGTCTGAAGGCGGAATACTCAACACACTCAGCATGCTCCTCTCGCATCATCCTCCCTCTCAATATGGGCATTGTCTTAGAGTTACCTACAAAGGGCAGTCAGTCTATTTCTGCGGTAGATGCTCGGGCATCTATGGCGGACTTGGTTTAGGGCTTATTCTGTTGTTTTTCTTCAACTCCATTCTGCAACCAGATTGGTTTTGGTTCATGATATCGATGGCAGTAGGATTTGCCACGGTTGTTGATTGGGTAAGTCAAAGACTCACACCACGAAAGACAACGAATTTCGTCAGAGCAATCACGGGATTCCTAAGTGGTTTCTGTCTTGCAATAATTTTCTACTTGGCCAATCTCTGGTATATGCTCGTAGCTCTTGCTATAATGGGTGCTACTGTTGGTGGAGTTGGATTTGTAGAGAACCGAAGAATCAAGCGTGAGAGGGCTATTATAGAAGCTGAAGAACTCGAGGATTGAGACAATCGTTTTAACGGTGGCAGATTTCAAGGCTGCTGTGGCTCCTATGATTCCTATAGTAAAGCCGATAATTGACAAAGAAGAGATTGAGGCTGTAAAGAAGGTCCTCGAGACTGGAATGCTGGCTGAGGGTAAGGTCTCAAGAGAGTTTGAAAATCAGTTTGCCGAGTATGTAGGAACCAAGTTTGCCACAGTGACCAATAGTGGAACTACTGCTCTTTCGACGGCACTGGAAGGTCTAGGTCTTCAGCCCGGAGATGAAGTCATCACAACTCCATTTACGTTCATCGCATCAGCAAATTCTATTGCCATGATTGGAGCTGTTCCCATCTTTGTAGACGTAAAGTATGACACCTATAACATCGATCCAGACCTCATAGAGGAAGCCATTACCAAGAAGACACGTGCCATCATGCCAGTTCACATATTCGGAATGCCATGCGAGATGGACCGCATTATGGAGATTGCTGAACAGCATGACCTCTTGGTCATTGAGGACGCATGTCAGGCTCACGGAGCTACCGTTAATGGCAAAATGGTTGGGTCAATCGGGCATGTTGGCACGTTCTCGTTCTATGCGACGAAGAACATGATGACTGGCGAGGGTGGCATGATTACAACAAATGATGAGGACCTTTTGGAGCGTTGTCTAATGATTAAGAATCATGGGCGAGGTCCAGAGGGCGGGTATAATCACCATCGTATTGGCTATAACAATAGAATGCTTGATATCGTCGCAGCATTGGGGATAATCCAACTGAGACGAATGCATGAGGTCGTTGGAAAGAGACGAGAAACTGCTCAGCGATATGATGATTTCTTCTCTGATTATTCCGAGGTGCTTCCACAGGTCACTCTACCAGGGATGAAATCAGGATATCACGTCTATGCCCCGAGATTCTTTTCAAAGAAATACTCACGTGATGAAATCATCAAGCATCTTCGTACCGGGAATATTGGGGCTCGTACAGTCTATGCTCTGCCCTGTCATAAGCAGAGAACCTACGAGAATATCTATAGCTGGCGATGGTCTCAATGCGTCAAGTACCCCGACTACTCTTCAATGACATTGCAGAACTCAGAAACTGTGGGGAACACTCACATCGATTTACCCGTTCATCCCGGCGTGACTGAGGACAATCTGATCTACATATTGGAGACTTTGAAGAAAATTCTGTCCTAGCTATCTGGAATGAAATGAGGAAGAATTGCTCTGAGGTCCTTGGATCGAATTGTCAAATCAGCAGCTTTGCCTACATTCTCTGTCATTGGATTGAAGGCAATGCTCAGGTTTGATATCTTAAACAGAGGAATATCGTTCTCACCGTCTCCTACACTTGCCAGATTAATGGATGTGAATCCATTTTCCTCTAAATATTCTGACATCCGTTCTGCCTTTTGTGGTCCCTCCATAACATAGTGGACTTCTCCGTCATGAGTTCCATTTTTCTCTCCAAGAATATTGGAATAGGCGAAATCAAGTTTGAGTCGCTTCTTGAACGGTTTCATGAAGAACTGACTAACACCACTAGAGATGCAGCCTACTAGATAGCCCCACTCTTTCAATGATGCCACAGTTTCTAGTGCTCCAGTCATGAGAGGTAGGTTCTGAACGAGTGGATCAAGCGTGCCATCTGTTGGAACTCCTATCCATATCTTTGCCCCCTCAGTTATTGCCTCAGCCATTGACCGTCGGTTCTCTCCTTGTTTCGCAACAATGGCCATGAACTGGTCTTCAATTCCCAACTCCTTCGTGAGTGGATGGACGGCACTTGGACCATCAAATAAGACACCATCAAGATCAAGGCTTACTACTTTGATATCTCGATTCAAGAGCTTGCCACCTCTTTGGGGTATCTGCTCGAGCTATCTTCGCCACCTAACACGTATTAGAATATAGTGGACCCAAGCAAAGAGGATGCCGTAGGAAGGATAATTATCTCTATTATCAAACATGTTCGATGAGCGAGGATGAACTCAATAGTAAACGAACCACGCCGCCGTCGGCCGGGCATTATCAATGAGATTCGGCGTGTAGGGAAAAGGGAAAAGACAGATGCTCAGCTTAGTTTTGAGGTTGGTAGGACCGCACGAGAAACACTTAGCAAGTTGCTTGTAGTATGCGGAAAAGTAGGGGATGATAATGCGGACGTGTACAGGGCAAAGGCACAAGAAATAGGTGCTGATTTCGTTGTTGAGCCGGGTAGATCATGGGTATTAACACACAAGACTGTCAGGGACTGCTTTGAGGAAGGGAAGCATGCAGGAGTGTTACTGATTGGCACCAACAAGGAACTCCCTGCAACTCAGATCGAATATCAAGGCTCCTATGGATTTACTGACTGGTTTATCCAGGATGTTGACGGAGATGATGTCCCAGATACCCCAGTTGGTCGAGTATTCGGCCCACCAGAGACCATTCTATACCACATGGATCCATTGATCATTGATAGCAACATAGCTGTTGTGTTCGATTCCCAGCCGGGTCGGTCCACACGGCATGTTGAGGGTCTGAAGCAGCTTGGATTCGATGTGGAGGTGTTGAGGCAGTTCACCGAGAAAGACTTGAAACTGCTCTCAGTGAGCGAGTTCATTCTTCAATTCTCTGATGGCATGTTCGACTCCAGAATACACGGCACTCCGGAGAGATGGGCCTCGCACAACTCAGTCATTCTCGACTATCAACAAGCATCCTCTATCAAGTTTGAAGGATATCCAGTGATATATTCAGAGGCATGTAGCACTGCAATGGAGGGTCCTCTCCTTAAAGCGTTCCTTGATCAAGGCGCGTGTTACATCGGTGCAACCCTGGACACAATGAACAACGTAGAAGCCTTTGACGATTGGAGATTTTGCGCCTATGCAGATGGCTGGAAGTTTGGCTTCCTTGATCTTCTAGACACGCACAAGCTCATCGGAGAGGTCAAGGTCAATGTTGACCGGGCAATCTACCAGAATCTAGATAACAATGCAAAGAAAGAGCTAACCGCAATTAGGAAAGGCGAAAGATTCGAGATAACGTCTGACAACGGATTATCTGCTACAGAATGGGTGATGTTTGGAAATCCGCTACGAAGAACCACTGTGGGTCCTGCCGCAGATTATACACCGGGTCGCCTCATTGTTGATACCTAGGATTGACCCCGGTTTCTGGATTTTACGCCTATCATCCCCCCAATTAATCCGCCTACTGCACCAATCGCTGAGAGGATCATCGCAGCAAGTATTATCGATAGCATATCTGCTCCTGTAGAGGAAATTGATTCTAGCCAGATGAGAAACGGTATGTTTGCACAAGCTGATCCCAAGAAGCCTCCGAGAGTACCCCATTTGGGACTTACCAAGAAGAAGCCGCACACCATTCCAGCAATAAGAGGTGCTAAGACGAATATGACAACATAGAG
>JASFEL010000150.1:0-3904 GCA_050124855.1 Candidatus Thorarchaeota archaeon
CTGCGCTATTGTTTGCAGAGGAGGGCGCTACTGTTGTTGGCGCAGACATAGATGGGGTCCAAGGAGCAGACGTTGAAACAGCTATTCGAAACGCAGGGGGAGAAGGGCATTTCATCAAGGCTGATGTATCCAAACAAAAGGAAGTCGCGAGGCTGTTTACAAAGGCAGAAGAACTCGGCTGCGTTGATGTGCTCTTCAACAATGCAGGGGTGGAGGTCGTGAAGAGTCTGCAAGATACCTCTGAAGAAGAGTGGGACCGATCTGTTAGTGTCAATCTGAAGTCGGTCTACCTATGTATCAAACATGCTATTCCACAAATGGAGAAGAAGGGCAAGGGAGTGATAATCAACAACTCCTCTGCAGCTGGTTTGGTAGGATCATTCTCCCCAAGCTATTCAGCTGCCAAGGGGGGTATCATTTCCCTCACCAAAGCACTTGCTGTGGATCTAGGCCCCAGCAACATTAGAGTCAACTGCATATGCCCTGGAGCAATCGAGACGCCGATGTTGGAGAGAGTGATCAAGATGCAGGGGGATCCGAAAAAGGTCCGTGAGCGACGATTGAAGAACTATCCCGTTGGCCGCTTTGGTACTTCAGAGGAGGTCGCTTACACGGCGCTATTTCTGGCCTCTGATGAGTCATCCTTCATCACTGGAGCTGTTCTTCCAGTTGACGGTGGTTTTACATCTCGTTAGAAATTTTCAATCCGGATAGACCAGCGCCAATACCAATTCTCTTAAGGCGCAAAGGTTGAGCCTGAGACTAAGCAATCTGGGAGGCACAAGTCATGTTTGACAAGTTACAGCAAAGTGTAGATGCCGCAGAGAAATTCGGAGCTGATTTTGTAGAGGCACGCTATGATGACCTCACATTGAGAACCCTACAACGAACTGACGATATCTGGAAAGACATCCAGATCAAATCAAGAATGGGAGTGGCTATCACGAGCTATGTCGAGGGCGTATCAGGCTTCTCCTTCTCTGCAAGCAGTGATACGAAGGACATCTTGATAGCTGCTGAGAAATCGGTAAAGATGGCAAAAGCATCAGCGGCTGTGGCTAGTTTGAAACTACCATTTGAACGGCGTGACCCTGTTACAAGTAAGAAATCCGACACAAAGAGTGTGAAGAAACATCCCAAAGATTTCGATCTCGCATACAAAACAGACATGGTCAATAGAGCTGTGGAAACCGCTCGGGAATTTGGTGACAGTATTCGCAACATCAGAGGACTTTATGGTGAGCTCTATGGGCCCAAGTATCTTGCAAATAGTGATGGCTCGCGCATTGAGTGGGACTTCTTAGTCACGGACTTGCGGTGCTTGGTCACTTCAATGACCCAATCTGGTGCCATGGTCAATGGCAGTGAGGGTAAGGGCGGAACATATGGTCTGGAGATATTTGACGCCAAAGATACTACACCTGAATCCATCGGTGAAGCTGCAGGTTCTCGAGCAAAGGAACAACTGGAGGCTAAAGCCTGCCCTGCAGGGAAGTTTCGAGCAATGACTGAGAATCGGCTTACTGGTGTGTTAGCTCACGAGAGTTTTGGCCATCTCAGTGAGGGCGATTTCGTTGTCATAGGTGGATCTCCCTTGACCGACAAGATTGGGGCTGCACTCGGAACTGAACATGCAACTATTGTCGATAGCGGGAAAGTGGATATCGGAAAGTATGGTGGATTGTGGCTTCCTTATGATGACCAAGGGACTCCTTCGTCAAAAACAACTGTTCTTGACAAGGGGACTCTCAAACATTACCTGCATGACAGGGGTACGGCAGCAAAACTAGGTCAGGATCCAACCAGCAATTCGAGAGCAGTGAATTTCGTGTTTCCACCAATACCTCGGATGACTAATACCTACTTTGCACCAGGTGACTTGACTGAGGAGGAGGCTCTAGAACTGCTTGGAACAGGAGTGTATGCGATTCAATCATCAGGCGGTCAGGTCCAAGGTGATGGTAGCTTTCTCTTCAAGGCTATTCGTGGCTATTGGGTTGATAAAGGCGAGCTTCAATACCCAATTAGAGAGGTTTCACTCTCTGGCAATATCCTGGAACTGCTATCCAAGGTTGAAGGAGGGACAAAGGAGCTGAAGATTTCCTCAGGCTACTTCGGAGGTTGCGGAAAAGGTGACCAGTATCCATTACCCACAGGATTGGGCGGCCCGAGGCTGGTCATTGATGGTGTTACATTCGGAGGAGAGGCTGGCGCATAAGGAGGTAGCAAGAATGGAATATGACAATCTGAAAGATGAGCTCTTGTCGATTGCTGATACATCATTGAAGTACGCCTCCTCACTAGACAGTTCTGCGGAGTTTGAAGTGTTCCTATACTTGAATAGCGAAACTTCAGCTGAGATATCGCAGGGTGTTGTTACGGCGAAAGACGGCATAACTATGGGTAATGCTGTTCGAGCTGCAAAAGGAAAACGTGTGGGGTTTGCCTGTGCAAGTGGCATAGCAATCGATAGAGTGAAACTGAGTATCAATGAAGCACTTGGCATAGTCAATAGCATCAAGGTTGAGGATGAAAGATTCCAGGGCTTTACTGATCCAAATCCTCCTGGAAAGGACGGTGTTTTTGCAGAAGAGATTCTGGAGATTGATACTGATTTCCTACTGAAGTCAAGTGAAGCAATGATAGCTGAGGCTAAGTCTGTTGACGAGCGGGCAAAGATTGTTAGTGGAGAAGCCTCGGCATCTTGGGGTGGCTACGCTGTTGCGAATAGCCGTGGAGTACTCCAAGGTTCTATATTTGGAGATAATGGGTGTTTAGCGCAAGTTCAAGCTATAGAAGGAGAGGAACGCAAGGGGGGATTCGATTTTGATGTTGCACGGGACCGCGTATTCGAAGCCGATGGATTGGGAAGAAGGGCGGCTGAGGAAGCTGTGTCCCTACTTGGGGCTAAGAAGTTGGATATGACTTCAAAAATGAGGACTCTCTGGACACACATCCCAGCAGCACTGTACGTGCTATCGAGTCTTGGACAGTCTGTTCTGGGGCCTCCAGTGGTTGAAGGTAGATCGCCACTTAACGATAAGATTGGAGAAACTATCGCCCATAGTGACCTGACCATCGTTGATAATGGACAGAATCCCACTGGATTAGGTACAAATGCTGTCGACCAAGAGGGCCATCCACAGAGGAAAAATCCAATCATTGAGAAGGGTGTCTTGAAGGGCTTCTTATTCAACACATACTACGCACGTGCCTTTGGAGTTGAGTCTACAGGAAACTGTGCTCGTGGCGGCGGTGCATTTCAGAGCAGCAATCCGTATGAATCTTCACCAGGAGTTGTCACCAAATGGTTAGAAATCAATGCAGGAAAGAAGTCTGAGGAGGACATCATCTCAGAAGTCGAGGATAAATCTGTTCTCATCAAAGGATACCCACTAGGAATATTCCACACGAATGTCAGCACTGGCGAATTCTCCATTGTAGCGGGTGAGGCCTATTTGGTCGAGAAAGGTGAAGTCAAGCATCCAGTCCAGCCTGTTTCAATCGCTGGTAATTTCTACGAGGGCTTCAAGAATCTGACAGGAATCTCCAGCGAAATACGTCCTCTTCCATGGGGCATAGAGAACCCCATGTTTGCTTTTGATGGGTTCTCCGTCACTGGGTAATTCTGTCTTTCCCTAAGATTCAATGGCTCTGCATCAACAGAGGGTTAGCGCTCTATGTCAGAAAAAAAGTCACGATTATGACTGCGATGATGTATACAATAAGTGCAACTCTTTTTCTCCTATCTTCCATCTCATAGTCAACTCCATCCTCCACAAAAACAGGTGTAAGTAGTGCCAATTGCAGGAATTATATAAGCACTCTTTTCCGCGTAATTCTATGGAATAATTAACTATTGTGAATAATTGATTGTTCAGGGGGTGAAACATCAATGCAGGCA
>JASFEL010000151.1:0-3897 GCA_050124855.1 Candidatus Thorarchaeota archaeon
CCCGATGACCTTGTACCCCTCTTCGACAGTGATATGGCGGGATATCTCTCCAAGCTCTTCGATGAGATGAGCAAATACTAGAGACGGATTGAATTTATCCCACCCTCTCTCTTTCTCAAATTCCGCTGTGATTTTCTGAATCTCGCTAAGGTCCATTTATGTCATCCTCTTTGTGATATGTAATACTTGAGCTCGTGCTTGATCCAAGGCATGACTTGGTGGATCCTTGAGGGGACCAAGCTCGGTGTTCTCAGAGAGAGGCACTCCACTCAGGAACATAGCTTCACTGACTATACCCATCATTTCAGCCGGGGGAAGGATAGCACAAGGCAGTTTTACTCCAGCTTCAACATCAGCTATATTCGTCACTATAGTCCAGATACGACTACCATCAGTACATCTACACTCTGTAAGATTAGCGGAGCCCTCTACAGCCTTTGTCTGACTTAGTTCCACAGCCAAAATGTCGATAGCATGTGCAGGATCATCATCTGCGCCTAAAAGCCGCTTCTCAAATCCCTTCACTATGGCAAGAGAATATTGGGCTTCTGTGAATGCCATCTCTTCATTGACAGATTGTGGTTTGTATGCTTGCGATTTGACTGCATCACTAAACAAATCTGCAAACTCAACAATGGCACAGACAAGATTCCTTGTCGCTTCAAGTTCAGCTAGTGCCTTGGCATCAACGTAGGAATACTTCACTTCGTACAGTAGCGTGCCTGCGGTCTTCAACGCGTTTGCCAATTTCGAATACTCGATGTGCATGCGAAGCTTCCGATTACCGACAATTTCATTGAGACGCCTTAATGCATCTTCGAGGACAAGAACTCTAGCGTCCTTTGCTGTATCCAAGGCGGTTCACCAATAGAATTCGTGAAGATGGCCTTGATAAAGGCCGCGCCCTACTAGAGTAGGAGACCACGAATAGTGATATAAGACTTAGTGGGTATCGCGTTCACGTTAAACACATACGCCACACGAGGTGCTTGCATGATCCAAGCGTTATTCATAATCGCTGAGAGTGGGCTTTGCCTAATCAGTAAGACATACGGTGCAGCTGAGGAAGGAGGCATAGATGACAACTTGGTGGGAGGATTTCTTCAGGCAGTTGGATCATTTGGAGAGGAGCTACGTGGTGGCGGAGTCCTTGAGGATATGAGTTTCAAGGGTTTCAAGATAGTTCTCTCAAGGCACTCAGGTTTCATGGTAGCCGGAATGATAGACCAGATTGATGATAGGATATCAGCAAAAGCAGTGCTATCGGATGTTGGAAATGAATTTCTTGAAGGCTATGAAGATATTATTGCTAATTTCGACGGGAGCTTGGATCACTTCGCAGACTTCTATCCGAGGATTGACGAGCTCACAAAGCTTGGTAAAGCTGCTGAAAAACGTGTTATTGTGCCTGTTCTAAAAGGCAAGGTTTCTCCAATGCTGGTCAGACTTGGTCAGATGACTCAGACTGTCTTTGATGTTGCTAAGAAATGCCAAGGCAAATTGACCACTAACGACATCGCATATGAACTCAAAATGTCGCTCAAAGAGGTCGTAAAGTCCTTGCATACTCTAGAAGATATGGACATGCTAGAGTGGAAAGAGGTGGGGTAATACTCCACAATTGTTTCTGTTGCTAATGAAACTAGCTATTGGGTCTGGCCCCATTCGTTTCCAATCGCAATAAGAATCAGGCCAATTATGATTAATCCTGGAGCCAAGACCCCAGGAATCGTATATGACCCCGCAAAGACAACTTCAGCCAATACATGGCGGGCTGCATGGATGACTCTGCCGGCAAATAGGACAAAGAATCCAAAGCCTAGCATGAAGTTGGAGCGTCTCAGAATGCCGCCCGACTGCCAGGCTAAATACCAGAATAGTAGTGGAATGAAAAGCGCATATACCGCACCAGCTCCACCTGACAGAAGTTGACGATCAAATTCAGCAAGTGGGACTAGAGCCAATACAATGCCGATTAAAACGGCAGGGATAGCAAAGAGGATTTCAGCCCACCGCTTTCCAAATATCATGAAAGCAGCTGTAGCAGAGAGGATGGCAAGTGCCATCCATTGGAAGAAAGCTCCTGCGCTAAGCCAAACAGCTGGGTCGGATAGCAAAACTGAGAATTGTGTTTCCAATCCGCCATAGAGAGAGGTTATGTCCGCATAGAAGTCGCCAACGAAATAGAAACATCTTCCAATAGCAAGCAAGAGGAAGAAGAGAGCCATAGCAAGCTGGAAAGGATTCCTTGTCTTCTTGTATCTAAAGAAAAGGAAGAATATGAAGATGAAGAAATAATACCCAACCACAAGGAACCATAGCCCTATGTGCGCTTCTCTAATTGCCATATCGATGGTCTGTAACATCGTTCTCGCTCCTTTGGCTTCTGGTCTACACTAGTACGGTTCTGTTCCCTTCCCGACAAATAAGTGTATTCTGCTCCATAAATGAGCTAATGAGGACAATACGTCTGCAATATGCCAAAAACACATTCTACGCATACACAAAGGCAACCTCTATATTTGGCGCGTGTGAACTCTTGTTGGTGGTCCCTTGAGTTCCGGGCGAACGTGGAAGCTGAAAACTGCAGACGGCACGCTCACAGAGTTCAAAGACATCCGTCGACAAGTGGGTAACCAAATCATCCGTGCGTATCTGCTTGAGAATGCTTTGTCTGCGAACCGTCTTGAGCGAATAAAGGCAACTCTCAGGGGACCCAAGAACGAGTTCAAGGATTTCGATGACTTTTTTGTGCTGAGTGCATCAGTTGACGGCAATCTTAGGATTCTCGTTGAAGCTAATGTCTATGATAATCTGAGAATTGTTGGAACTGATAGTGAGAAAATAAAAAGTATGAATCCAGAACAGATCATTTCGTTGTTCACCAAGGTCCTTGATGATCTCGAAAATCATGCAACGACATTGATTCTAAGTGAAAACTCGAAGGTGAGTGCAAAACAAGGATGAGCGAATTCAAGCGATATGCAAAGTGTCCTGTCTGTGGTGAGAGAACCGTGCTCTCCGTACCTCAAGACATAGTGAAGAAAGCAAAGAGATTCCCCTTCACACTCAAAGTTGTCCACGAGGATCATCATTTCTACATTAATATTGATTCTCAGGCATCTATTACAGATATCCTGAAACCAGAGCTGGTAGAGTGATCATCCGATATAGCGGTCACTTGGGCGGTCGCCTTCATCTTCAGGTGTACCACGCTGAGAAATCTCATTTTTAGCCCATTCGATGAAATCAATCACCTTTGTAACATCATCTTCTAAAATGTCGAAAGATGCTTTGATCTTGAGGAAAGAACTAATCTTCTCGAGGACAGTTCTTGCTGCACGATAGTCCATTTTGATCATGCCAAGTGTTTCTCCAAGTAGGCAAGCCCCTTTCATGTCATACATTGAAGCTGCCCACGCAGGAATGAACCCATTTGCTCCATTCACTACGCCCTCTTCAGTTGCCACAGTACCCCCCACAGTGGATATTTCACCTAGCAATTCCGATGAGCTTGCAGAAATAAAGACGCGAGGCGGCATTGGATATGACTCGAAGAACTCCTGATAGCTAGTTTCATAGGCAGCCAAGGCGTAGACCTCTTTCACTCCGAGTCCAGTGAACTCTTGAACAACAAAATCAGCATACTCGAAAACACCACGTCCAGATGCAGGCTGGAAGTCAGCCGATAGCAGAATAATGTCGTGCGGTTCATCGGGGGCTGCGCGATACAGCATTATCGAGCTCTTGGGGAAGTTGGCGATACCATCTTTTACAAATACGCGAGGCGGAAAGTCGTCTGAGAAGAAATCCATAACAGGCTGAGCATTAAGGACTGCTGCTAGTGTGTCAACAGCTATACGTCCTACGTTGGCTATACCTGGAAGTCCTAAAACT
>JASFEL010000152.1:0-3888 GCA_050124855.1 Candidatus Thorarchaeota archaeon
CAGATGCATCAACTAAGTTTACAGGGTCCTTGAAGCGGAGCGTATCATTGAAGATCCATGCCACTCCTCGGCCGTGGGTAGTATTGCCTGCAGCCACCGATTCAACAAAGTATGGAAGATTGATTCTAATCAGGTTTGACGCTGACTCAAATCGCTCGTCTACTATTCTGTTTCTATCTAAGAATGGTTGAACGGTAATATCCGTGGAGCACAATGGCACCAATAGGAGGACAACTGCAATAAGCGGGAGTCCTATCCTTAACAACTCTCTTTGACCCGCTGTGCATGGTCTTGCAGTGGGTCTGCGGCCGTTCAAGAATCGATTCGAATTCATCTAGATCACGTCAAATGGACGAGCGATTCTTCCGGGATGCCATGTAATCCATGTTTCATCCCGAAATGTGGCGTCTCAGGTATCAAAATATGATTCTGAGTTAATTTTAGGATTTGTAGCATCTAGACAGTCGATAAATTGGTATTATTTTCGCTAAATTCTCATGAATAACTACATCGTTTCAAGCTTTGACATCGAGCGAGTACAAAGGAGCGTTTTCTTGGAGCAGGCTCAAGTGAACTGACAATTAGAGAGTGGAGTTGCCGCACACCACTCTTACTCTTTCATTTATTCATTCATAACTTCGAAGGTAGAAATTCCTTAATCCCTTTCTGGTAATAAGAGGCAGGAAGATAATTGCTAATGCAATGATTATTGCCACAAGTAGCGCTGTGAAGTAGATTATGGGGATTGCACTTTGCATTGTTGCGATTCCAATTGTAGCCCAGATCACCACCAACCCATAGGCTACATCTCGACGGATTACTAGCATGAGCATAGTAATGACGAGTGCCACAATAATCACAAGCGCAGTCCATAATTCTTGAGTTGCCATAGGAATCCCAGGACTAATCACATTCAGAACTGATGCAATATTGGCTATGATGGCTAGAGATATCCAACCAGCGTACACACTGATAGGCAGATGCACTGCAATCTTTTGTCTTATCGGAACATTGACTGCTCCAATTTGCAGCTTTGCGTAAGTATAGAGCATAAGAACAAGGAACAGTCCAATGAGAATTGGAGTGAACACGTAGATTCCTGGCTGCTCATACGCATAGTGGAAGAGGATAAGCCATGAAATATTGATTATCCCGCCTATTACAAAGAATGCAGCTGTTATCTTTAGATAGGATTCCTCTCTCTGACTTGGTAACGCTTGATAAATCATGAAGACAATCAGCAGCGTATAGATAACGCTCCATATTGAGAAGACATAACCCGGTGGTGTGAAGAGACTAGGATAAGAGTCTGATATGACATTGGAAGTCACACCATTTATGGGAATGATCTCTGCGAGGGCATTTACTATGATTGTAGTGATGATTGCTAGTATGTTTACTACTTAGAGAATACCTGGTTTGTTGTTCAACTCATCTCCCTCACGCAAAACTCAGTTACGCATCGCATACAAGTATAACTATAGTTAACTATCACGGGGTGCACATCTGTTTCCGAAAATCAAAACGGGTCTCAAGTTTTTGGGAAGAAATACGCACTGTCTTCACATATATACTGAATTTCTCACATTATTATGCCTAGCAACGGATGATAGACGAAGCACGCGTTCAGGATGCCACCTAATCAAAAGGAGAGGAAATCAGGGGATGAAGCGAAGACTCCTCCAAGTATTGGTGGTACTAGCTACTTTGCTAGCTGGTTTGTCATCTCTTCTACACATGCACACATCCCCCTATCCTCTCATAACTCAAAATGGACACTCTGAAGAGCAAAGCAATGCTCATTCAAAACCTGAATTCAATTCTGGTCTATACGCACTTTCTCAGGAAACTCGGAGCGGGACTCTTAATCCGGCAAGTATCCAACAGTCCGGAATCAACGTCGAGACTACAGGAAGCATCCTCGCACGAACTGATGTCAATCAATTAATCGAGAACGAATTAGTCATCGACACTTCAAATGGCTGGATGAGTGATCAGGTAGAGGTAAATGTAACTAATCTTCAGAAGCTCTTTGTCCAGAATGGTACATTCGTCAATGGATTTCCTGGCAACAACACTGCACCGTCTGGAGGCGTGTCCTACTACCCACTCGGATGGGATGCAACCAGTCTAAATGATGAGCCTAGCAAACAGACGATACGTGCCTCCTATTTTGATACCTCCCCCAGTTATGTAAAAGTCGAATTCGAAGGTCAGCAGGACAAGCCTACTGAGTTCAAGTTCTTCAAGCACTCTCACGTGTATTGGTTTCAGGATGTCACACACGCTCCTACTGAAACCGAATTTTTCTTCAGCTTAAGCTATCTCTATAGAAATGGTCCTATTGGAACTGAACATTTTCAAGACTTCCAGGTTCGAGTTGAGGTTGATGATGGATCCACCACACAAGTCATTTGGCAGATTGATCCCACAACGCTCTCGAGTAGGGAGGTCTGGCAGAGTGTAAGCCCTACTCCTGTGGATCTTACTGGTTTTGGATCATCATTCGAGATTCGTTTGGTCCTAGAGGTTCTCGAAGACCGGACATTCAAATTATCAGAACCTGACTTCGATGGTGACTTGGAAAATGTGAAATTTATACGATTCTGTTTCGATGACATATCATTTGTTGGTGCAACCCCCCCAGCTTTTGTAGACACAGGGCTTTCAGTCACTCTGCCCTTCATTGGGTCAACTCCCGTTTCAGGCACGATGGGCACCGGAAGAGTACTCGTGAATCATTCCTATTGGAACACGTCGCCGATTCAATTTTCACTCTCTTCGAGCATCCCGGTATCATTTAATTATGAAGCACGCATTGTAAACGTGATTAGATTCCTAGACTCTACCATTTCCACTAATTCAACAGCTTTTGGGATTTCATACGCCATCGATGAGGGAGCTAGTCCCAGTCTACAATTCTATAGCTATGTTCCTGAACATGTGAACTACGAAGGATTTGCGGTGCATATCTTCCACTCAGAAGACTACGAGAATGCAACAGTACATAATCCATTTTCAGTTGATGTTACTTCACAAGTGACGATTAGCCCCGGACAAATCTTGATTGATGAACCAGTGACTGATACAATAGGATGGTGGTTATTCTCACTTGAAGCTCCTAACTATCTTGAAGCCTTGAGCATGCAAGTCTTCAATGAGAGCCTTTCAGACTGGATTGACTCTGATACATACCTGACAAATGACAGAGCTAGAGCAAGGATCTCTCTAGGATATGGAGGTGAATCTCCTGACTCCCCTCCGGATATTGAAGTCAAATGGCATCTCCCAAATGGGACAGAATGGTTCCTCGAGGGAATTGACGGCGACAGCGCTGGAAATGCGATTAGCTCCGACTTGACCTTTGGACCGATGAACTCTACCCCCGGACTTTGGTCAATTGCGATATTCTGGGAAAATGGCAGTATTATTGCGTATGATGAATCTCATTTTGAAGTGCATCATGCGACTTCATTACTCCCAGCTCAACCAATTATTGATGCGGAACTTGACACCAATGTTACAGGAGCAGTAACCTTTACTGACATCGATAATAGCGAGATCATTTTGGATGTATCTGCAGAAGTGGTCGGGAATTGGTCGAGTGATTTCATAAGTTTCTCGCCAAACTTAGCCAAAGGCTGGTGGGAAGCCGATTTCGATACATCTCTTGTTGGAATAGGGAATTACTCAGTTCTAGTGAATGCATCTCTTCCGTTCTATGAGAATTCCAGTTGCACATTCGAAATCCATGTCACATCTCCTGCCAATATACGACTCTTAATTCCAGACTATTCCACGATCAATCTTGGTGAGTCATTTATTGCAAAGTTTCGTTACGAATTTCTTGATGGCACTGGAATTGAAGACGCAGTAATAGAAGTCAAT
>JASFEL010000153.1:0-3884 GCA_050124855.1 Candidatus Thorarchaeota archaeon
CAATTCATCTCATCAGTACCGATAGACAACTCGGAGACACATCACCTGCAAAAGCCGCAAAGACTGTAGAGGAGGTTTTGCAGGCAGTAAAGGTTCCTGTGCTTATAGGTTCCGCAGGGGATCCTGAGAAAGACGGTCCTGTTCTGGCAAAGGCTGCAGAGGTGTGCGAGGGTGAACGGACCCTGCTATGTTCGGCTACGATCGATGTCTATGAGCCCGTTGCAGTAGCTGCAAAGGAGCATGACCAGATTGTCTTGTCTTGGACGTCACTTGACATCAATGATCAGAAGGAACTGAACCGAAGGCTTATCGAATGGGTAACGCCCGATCAGATAGTCATTGATCCTACAACGGCTGCTCTTGGATATGGTCTTGAGTATGCCTTCACCATGATGCAGAGGATGCGTCTGGCTGGGCTCTTAGGCGACAGCGAGCTACAATACCCAATCAGTTCTGGTACTACAAATGCCTGGGCTGCTAGAGAGGCATGGCTAAAGGCACCTGAACTTGGTCCGAGAGAACTTCGTGGACCAATCTGGGAGAGTGTGACTGCGTTGTCACTTCTGCTGGCAGGAAACGACCTCTTCATGATGATGCATCCTGCAGCAATGAAGACAGTCCATGACCTCATCGAGTGGCTTCGAGAGCGGCGATCGATACCAGTCGATGAATACGCGGACTGGACAACTATCGAAATACCGGAGGGGACCTAAATGGTAAAACTTCCAGGTCCATTGGACATCTACCCTCTTTTGCCTGGTACAAACTGCGAGGAGTGCGGAGAGGCCAACTGCATGGCTTTTGCAACGAAGCTCGCCGAGTACACAGTGAAGCTTGCTGCTTGTGCTCCTCTCTACAAAGAGGCTCAGTATGCCAAGAAGCTGACCAAGCTAGAGGATCTAATTCGTCCTCCAGTCAGAGAAGTTGTGATTGGCACAGGTGAAAAAGCTGCTTCGATAGGTGGAAAGCTAGTCCTATATAGACATGATCTTAGATACTCGAATCCGATCGCATTCTTTGTTGATGTAGCTGACACACTTGAGGGCGATGCCCTCTCCCAGAGAGTCAAGGCTATTGAAGACTGGACGTATATGTACATTGGTCAGAATCTACGGTTAGATGGAGTAGCACTACGAGGTGTATCACAAGACCCGCAGACTTTTGCTAAGGCTGCAAAGAAATTGTCTGAAATCACTGACTGGCCAATTATCCTATGCTCGCTAAATCCTGAGATGCTGGCCGCTGCAGCTAAAGCAATCGCTGATAAGCGACCATTACTCTATGCAGCGACACTGGATACATGGTCCGATGTTGGAGATATTGCAATCAAACACAATCTCCCCTTGGTGGCCTATGCACCAAGCGGGTTAGACAATCTTGCATCGCTTGTCAATACTCTGAGAGCCATGGGAGTAGAGGAAATTGTCCTCGACCCAGGCACAGCTTCAAGAGCTGGTCTTGGTACCACTGTTGACAACTTTACGCAGCTCAGGAGAGCTGCTACACTAGAGGAGAACGAACTAGTTGGGTATCCACTACTTGCGACTCCAATCTCAGTATGGGCGGACCATAAGGAGGGTGCTGCACCAGAGTTAACTAAATGGGACGAGGTCCTCACTGCGGCGGCAATGATAGTCCGTTACTCTGATGCAATCGTTGTCCACAGTTTGGACATGTGGACCAATCTGCCACTAACCTTTCTACGAAGCAACCTCTACACCGATCCAGTCAAGCCCGTAGCCGTTGAGGCCGGACTACAGGAATTCGGTAAGGTTGATGCAGACTCTCCAGTGATGTATACAACAAACTTTGCGCTTACCTACTTTACTGTAGAGAGCGACATCAAACAGGCTGGCGTCAATGCCTATCTCGTGGTGGTTGATACGGAGGGAATGAGTGTCCAATCCGCAGTTGCAGGTAGAAGACTGACTGCAGAGAAAGTGGCGGAAAGCCTAGAGGAATACAAGGTGTCTGACAAGGTCAAACACAAGGTTCTCATCAGTCCAGGAATGGCTGCGAGAATTAGTGGTGAAACCGAAGAGGTCTCTGGTTGGACTGTCAAAGTAGGTCCCCAGGACTCCAGCGGAATACCCAAGTATCTCCAATCAGGTAAATGGAAAGAAGAGTAACAGACCATACCTAAACGGTCTTAGGGGCTAAATGCCCCTCTTTCCTATTAGGAGTAAGAGGAATGAAAGAACGTCTAGTGATATCTGTATCTGGCAAGGGTGGAGTCGGTAAGACCACTGCTTCAGGACTCCTCTCCAGAATAATTGCAGAGCAGACCCAAAGGTCACTTCTCCTGGTTGATGCAGATCCAGTCATGAATCTTCCTCGCGCCTTGGGAGTTGATGTTCCAGCATCGGTGGGAGAGATAGCTACCCAAATGAGGAAAAAAATTGATGATGGAACACTTCCAGCATCTGCCGCGAAACAAGATATTCTGGAAGGAGAAATCTTTGAAGCACTCATTGAGGGGGACCGTTTTGATTTCTTAGCTATGGGGCGAACAGAAGGTGAAGGTTGCTACTGTTATGTGAATAGAATACTAACACAGATTCTTGACACACTCACAATGAATTATGAGATTACTCTTCTTGATATGACCGCAGGTCTTGAGCACTTCAGTCGTCGGACTGACAGGAATGTAGACGTTCTCATTATTGTGATTGATTCCTCAAGAGCCGCTTTTGAAGCAGCACTGCGAATAAGAGACCTCGCCAAAGAGGTTCATATTGACTTCAAGAAGCTAGTAGTGATTGGAAATCGTATTCCCGCCAATCTTGTTGATGCGGTTTCACAAGGGCTTGAAGAGAATGGCCTCTATCTAGCCGGAATGATTCCTAATGATGATGAGGTCGCGAAGCTCAATTATATGGGGAAACCAGTTTTCGACCTGCCACATGATTCACCTGCATTTCAAGCCGTTGAGGAAATTGCAGAGAAGCTGGGTCTTCTCAGTGAAGTGACTTTGCTAAAATTGCTGGGCCAGTAAAACGTGTCATTCGATATCTTGTATCTCAATTTGCAGGCGCTCGAAATACTCGCTTGCGGCTATCTGTATCAATTCTGAATCATCCGAGATTGTGTCTATTCTGACTTTGGAGATTCCTTCTCCGACCTTTCCAACGAGGGTTATAGTGACGGTCAATCGAGCGTCATTGAATTTTCCTTTTCCAGTGCCTGCGACAACTCCCATCAACATTCCGTCTTTGACTGAGGACTCCGTTCTAAGAGAATGAAGGTTATGCCGTTTGGACAACTTCTTTACGATTTTAAAAAGCGTCTTTGCTTCTACCTCAACGACGTGTTCACGATTCCAAGTAGTCTTTCCTTTCTTCATTGCTTGGAACTCGTCCGCGTTCATCTCAAATGATTCAATTTGGGAATAGATTGATCTGATGAAGCAGTTGCCTGATTTCGCGGCAATCCTCTCACCATTACTGTTGACGAAAATCACTGATGATACGATTTCACCTTCAATTGCTTCTGAGTTGACATAGAATTCGAACTCAACGGATTCGGACTTACCAGACTTAATGGAAGAAATGATCTGCGCTATTCCGAAGGGCTGCAATAGGCTATCTGGAGGATAGGACAGAATTGTGATAGTCACTTCCGAGATGGTTTCAGAAGTCTTATTGGCAATGGTGCTTCTGAACCGCAATTTAGTGTCAGATACTTGGTAGCCATTAGTTACGATGACATCGTCACTCGTTCGAATTGGAGTGGACTCAGGGATTTGCTCCCCTCCCATGAGCAATTCTTCAGGCATCAAAGGTTCGTCGATAACATCCTGGCCACGTGTCTGTAGCCAGTCTAAAGCGAAGCTAATGGCATCTCTGACTATTTCATCATCGTCGGAGGCGTGTGCCTCTAGGATT
>JASFEL010000154.1:0-3883 GCA_050124855.1 Candidatus Thorarchaeota archaeon
TGCGACATTCTCCAATCCAAGCTTGGAAGCAGTGATTGCAGCGTATAAGGCACCACTGGCAAGTTCCATTGACTTATTCTCATAATAAGCAGGATTTCCAATCACGACAAGGTCATACATTGACTTGTTATTCCCCTTCTGTTTGCAGGATGGCTTTCCTTGCGTATGCTAATCGTTGAATTACAGTGATATGAGATAATATTCCAACTATCGCCACACACAGCGTGAGAATATTCGTCATTTCAAGTGTAACAAACAAATCCATTGCAGCAACAGGCAGCAGAGCCAAGAAATCCAACCATATGTTTGTCGAAGGAAGAGCTAAGAGGAGTATGCCTGCAAAAGTCAGGATTAGCTTCTCCTGTCTCTCAGCAATACCCACTGAGCAGTTCTCCATTCCTCCAACGGACTCAGCTTTGGCTCTTGAGAAGCTCGCCATAATCATGCCAAATAGTGCGAAGATGCCCCAGAACCATGGGAGATAGCTCTCTCCTGGAGCTATTGCCCACCAAGTGACTGGTGTCATGACTGTGGGTCCCATCATCAATCCCAAAATGAAGAGGAACTCGGCATACCTGTCGAGGGTATGATCAAAAGTAGCCCCGAACTTAGTTCCTAGATCTGCTGCACGAGCAACGGCTCCATCAAACATGTCCATGACGACAGTAAGAAGCATTAGAAGAAAGCCCACAATGAGGTCACCTAGGAAGAAGAAGTATGCACTAACTAGAGCAACCAGTAAGGTGAGTCCAGTTATCATATTGGGAGTGATTCCAGTCTTTGCCAATGCTCTTCCCACAGGCATCATGACTTTCTGATATCTTTCTCGCAATTTTCCAAGCATGAGCTTCACATTTCCAGGACTCGGAATCGGGCTTCGCCGACTTGAATTGCGTTAATAAACATGTTGTGGGGTGCTCACAACACACTCATGATGCGATTGAGGACCCAATCATTTCCAAGTAGGTTCAAGAAACCACCCAATCTTGGACCGGATTTTCGGGATATCAGAACTCGATAGAGAACGACAAATGCTCTCTTATCCTTTAGGCCCACTGAACGAGCGGTCTCGAAGACTTTGCTCTGCAAATCCTCATCATCTAGAGATTTGCCCTGCAAGACCTTAGTGAATTCTCGAAGAAACTCACGATCATTGTCGGTAAGAGTGCCAATAATCTCCTTGGGCACAGAATCGGGAACCTCAACTTTGTCCCGTTCAGATCCATACTCTTGAGCCCAAGTCTTCGCTCGCTGCAGTCTAATTGGAATCAGTTCTTTTGCTTCAGGTGATACAACATCAAGTCCATACCGCCTTTTGAGTACCTGTTCACATCGCTCGAGAATAGTCGCAGACCCAAGGATATCCTCCATCTGTGAGGTAATCACAGCAAATTTGAACGGGAGTTTTGGAATGTATTTCTCAGGAGGAACACCAGCAATACACAGAGGATACAACATCTGAACGAATTCGGTTCGCTCTTCAGTTGTATCCTCAAGGCTGAAATAGGCCCTCTCGAACCTGTCGAAATCGTCAACCATGTCAGGTATTCGTCCAGGCTGAATGTCAATTGCTCGTTCAAGTGGCGGCTTCAGCATTAAGTATCGATAAAGCTCCGGAGGGGCAATTGTAAGCCAAACCTTTGGACTAAATACAATTCCTTCAGAGGTCGACATATCCCGACCATCCTTGCGTACCCACTCATATGGAACTTTCACTGGGCCGTCCCATCCAAAGACGCGTCGTGATATCTCTAGACCAGTATCAAAAGAGCCGCCCTTCACTGAATGGTCTTTTCCTGCAGGCTCACAAGTCACGTTTAGCACGTACCATTTAGCTGGCCAATCAATACGCCAAGAGAGTTTCACTCGAAGGTCAGTAAGAGGCGCTTCATCACTATGACCACACGCGGGGCATGAAAAGGACACCTTGTCAGAATCAGAATCATAATTTGTGACTCTGTTAGGAACAATTTCACCCTTCGCACCTGCTTGAATTCGTCCGCAAGAGGGGCAGAATACTGAGCCCGGAAACCAATTCTTCATAGATTCGATATAATCTGCCTTCTGCTCATCATTGAAGTCGCGGGCTACATATTCAATTAGTATCTCGCGAATGGTTTCCGTGTTCTTCAGACACAACCTAGTGGCTTCCTGCATCTCTGCAGTTTCGTAAAGCTTGCTCTGCCATATCACCTCGGGATTAACACCAAACTCTGAAAATGTCTCGATGAGGTCCTTTGCCGTATGTGCTCCAAAACTCTCACAGCAACCGAACTCATCAGGCACCAGAGAGTACGGTTTTCCAAGCCAATCTTCAAGAGCGAGTGACACACTAGGGGGAAATGAACGTACAGGGTCTAAATCGTCCACTACAAATAGTGTGCGTGCCTTTTTTCCGGCTTCGAGGAGTTTTCGCTTGATTACGTCAGCTATAATGAGTTCACGGTAGAAACTGATAGGAATACTACCGCTTGTGCTCTTCCCAGTAGACACCAAGTACTCATCAACATCACGTGCTAGTACACTCTCAACTACATCACTTACCCAGTGAATGCTGTATTCCTCTTCTGGCAACTCCTCGGACACCTGACTGTCACCGCCTTCACCCTTGGGCCTGTGCTAAAGAAGATTGCTCTAGACAGAGAACTCGGTAACACGAAGTTCCGATTTGCTCTGGAACAAGAGATAGACTGGGACAGCAGCCAATACTACAACTATCAGAAGAGCAACAAGTGTGGTGACCATTGCTATCGGAAGATAGAGAAGTGACGGTACAGCTGCTTCGGGAATCAGGAAGTAGATACTGAAGAGTGTGGCTGTGAACACTGCTGGAATTCCTGACTTCATTCCAATGTCAACACCCTCAGCAATCATCACCCTGACGATAAAGGATGGTTTGGCACCAATTGACTTCATTATGATGTAGTCACGTAGCCTTCCAAATACGGAAACGAGGAGATAGTTCATCAGACTAAGGAACGCACTGAGGAGTGCCATTATTGGGAGTGGCTGAATAAGAAGCCAAAATGCACCAATGGTGTCAAGGTTTTCTTCAAGCAGGTCTTGTTGACGGTAGATTTCAAAACCAGCCTCATGTGCAAGACTCTCAATCTGAGTTATTGTGGACAGGTCATATCCTTCAAGTTGAACTAGAGCGAGATTGACTCCTGAAGCACTAAACAGACTTTGCATTAGTTCGAGATCCATGTATGCCACTTCACCACCATTGAGAATATCAAAGGCAATGGCGCTGACATTTAGTGAAGACCCACTGACTTCCAGTTTCTGCACGAGTGGATCATCATACATTGTAGTAGCTATTTGTCCTCCAATCCAAACCTCAAGATCAGAACTTACCTCTTGGCCCTCATAGAACCAATTTGAAACAGTGGAGTCCCAATCAAGACCGACAATCAGAGCAGTTCCGCGTCTACTCTGGCCTACGCTCTCATATTGGTTGAAAGTTGGATTCCATATAATTCCAGGACCCTCACGTATGTCTGCTAATCTCAACAATCGCAAGTCCATCATCGCCACGCCAGATAGCTCTGTTACATTTCCAATGAGGTCGGATGGTAACATGTATGAGCTATCCATGAAGTCAAACGAGTCATTCAGCACTCCACCGCTTAGAGAGTATGCATCATAGTACTGGTTCAATAAGTCGGGATCACCAATAGCTACGATATCTGAACCCATCGACCTGATGATATACGCATCAGTAGTTGCTTCTACTACCCCGCCTCCAATCCATAGCATGGATGCTAATGAAATGCTCAGAAACAATGAGAGTAGAGTACGGCCAGAGCCCTTGAGTCTCCGCCCAGTACCTTTGGTTGCGATTCGAAAGGGCAGTCCAAAAGTATCCAGATACCCCGCTCTT
>JASFEL010000155.1:0-3882 GCA_050124855.1 Candidatus Thorarchaeota archaeon
AAGACGGATTTGAGCACTAATCATCTCAAGGTTCTTTATTATCTTCGAGATAATCCTCGAATTAGTATTGTCGACCTCGCCCGAGAGAGCGGCATGACTGCGAGACGTGTGAGGCGCCTAGTCACAGAGCTTGTTGAAGGTGACAGCGTCTTGTTCACTGCCAATTTGGAGCTTGGAGAAGCGGGGAGTATTCCTTTTCTGGCAAGAGTAGCATGGAATGAGCGGAATACAGACTACGCAGCTGTCATCGAATGGCTCAGGAGTAAATATCCTGATTCACTCTGGGAGTGGTATACTTCTGTTTCAGAACCTGTTATCTTCTGTCTATTCACGGCTGAAGACCTGAACGAGATGAATTCTAAGGCAAGGGAGATACGCCAGCAGGACTTTGTTGATCGAGTAAAGGTGATAGTATCGTCCTATCATGATGGGTTCGGGGGCCCAAGAAGCCGCCGATTGGATGAACTGATTCAAGAGGTCCTCAAGAAATAGCTCTCATTTGATGCTTTCATCGGTCAATGGCGCATCGAACTCTCCTAAGTCGTCACCATAGATCTCCTCGTAGACCGATATAGTGGTGCTCTCCTTATCTGGGGGCCGTACAAGCAATCTGAGACCTCCCGCAATCCTAGATATACCGCCGCTCTTCCATAGATAGAAGATGAGCCACGCTCCCAGAATCCAAAAGTAGACGAATCTATAGCACACGAATACAATCCAAGAGAGGACAATAGGGACAATATGATGTCTTTTGAAACCAGACTCTTCTTGTGTCATCTCAAGGTCACGATAGTCGAATAATATTGACACAAACGGTGCTAAGGCGAGTAGATAGAACTTGTAAGCGCCTCGTGGATAGAACAGCTGGACACACATCACTGCTACAAATCCCCAAAGGAGGGCCTGGTTGATCAACTCTTTCGTCCGTCCTTGTGTATCTTGGGGTCTAAAGATAGCAAATGTGCCGTAGACCACAAATGCACAGATAATCAAGAAGACGTAATTGATTAGGAGGTGTGCTATAATGTCTGTGAACCATGATGGTGCTCCAAGCCAGAGGAAGAAAGTATTGAGGTGCACAGTCATCCAAAGTTCTGGAATGAATGTACGAAGAGTTTCGTAGTTCCCTGTGTTCCAGAAGAGCATCTGGTTCAGGTATTGCTCTGGACTGACAATGAGGAAGGGCACTGACACAAGGAAAACAATACCCGCATAGATTGCTGTGTGCTTGATGAACCCTCTCACAAAATCTAGCCTTTTAGATCCTAATCTCTTCTTGAGCAATACAATTGACAGAATCGGAAAGAAGACCACAGCTAGCTGCTTGTAAAGTGTGGCCACCGCAATTGCTCCAATAGACAGTTCTTCTCTCTCGGTTAACGCGAGGTAGAATGAGACCATTGTGAAAAAGACGTAGGGAGTAGGATTCAACCACATGAAACTGCCATAGAACAGTGTGAAGGGGTTGAGGAGATACAGAATCATTGCATAGATAGGATATTTCTCATCATGCGTTAGTGATTTGGCAATCATATAAACGAAATAGCCCGTTCCAACATTGAAAGCAAAAAGCGGCATGCCTGGTAACCAAGATGGCACACTACCAAGAAGGGATACTGTGTAAATCCACATGGGTGGGTAGAGATAGATCGCGAGATCACTCGAATATGCCCATGCCCCTTCTCTCAGTGATGGTACCCATGAGAGATAGAAGAACTGATAGTCGTTATACAGCTCCACATGAATCAGGTCCTCGAAAATCTCAGGAAGTCCAAGACTGTATGACGCGAGGGTGAATGTGCGAAGGAAGAAGAGTACCAGGTTGATGCCTACTCCAAACAGAAAGTATCTCTTCCACCCGGTAAAACTCCAGCCCAATCCTGCCATTATAATGAACAGCCCGGCGAAACCAATAGTAAAGGTTGGATAGAATCCGGAAGGAAGAATTACATAGTAGTACGTCCAAGAGACCAGGTCTGGACCATAATTGAAGAATACGATGTAAAGATCAAGCTCCGTAGTAAGCGGGACCTCATAGCTGGTTCTCTCCCCGCCCCCAAACTGAAGAAGTGCATCTACATCTTGAACTGGAGTTCCAGACATGTATCTCTCATATTCCGTTGATGTGAGCAAGTATCCGGTGGTGTTCTCAGCTAGATGTTGTTCTGGAGGCAGCATCTCTATTCCAAATTCGTAGTCTGCGTCACCAAGCTCCATGAAGATATGATCGACTTCACTACTTGAGCCCTCAACGATCATATTGAACCCGCTTCGAGTTGTACCTGGCACAGAGAAGTGCAAAGCAAATCCAGCTACAGCAATTACTATCCCCAAGACAATAATGGTTCTTTGGATTTTCCTCCTATCCATGAGTTCACCTAAGGAAATCTGGACATGCTGTGGCCAATATGAGGCTTAGGGTGCATTTCTTCAACCATTGCGCTGGTAGGGCATCTTATCTTCACCTAGCTTGAGGATGAGGAATTCTACTCTGTTTCTACTTCATGTTCTCTTCATAGAACACATTGGGTGTATATGTCCGAGGCCAATGTGGAGCATTGTCCAGGATTGATTCTATCTCCTCCAGAGTTGTCTTAGAGAGACTGACATCTGACGCCTTTGCGTTCTCAATCACTTGCTCGGGTTTGGTCGCACCGATCAATACAGCTGATACCTCCGGCCTTCTAAGAATCCATGCCAGGGCTAGTTGCGTCATTGAGATATCCATCGATTCTGCGATTGCTGTCATCTTGACGATTTTCTCCTGAACTTCCTCTGTCAGATACTTGAGGAAGCCCTCCATACGTTTTCCGCGACTGTCACTTGGAATTCCATTATTGTATTTCCCAGTGAGAAGCCCTTGATATAATGGGCTCCAGACAGTGAAACCCATGCCGTGACTCTTTCCTACTGGCATGATTTCAAGCTCAATGTGTCTGAAGAGCATGTTGTACATTGGTTGTTCCACAATGGGTCTCTGTAGTCCATGTTCCTTGGCAATCGCATTAACTCGCTCCAATTGTGCAGCGGTCCATACCGATGTCCCCCAATATCGGACCTTTCCTGAGTGGATGAGATCATCCATGGTTTCTGCTGTTTCTCGGACTGGGGTTGTAGTATCAAACCTGTGCAGGTAGTAGATGTCGATATGATCTGTACCTAGACGGTCCAGCGTCCCATCTATTGCGTTCATAATGTTCTTACGACTGTTTCCCCAATCTGTGACTGCCTCACTGGTTGGCCAGAAGACTTTGCTCGAAATCACGAGATTATTCCTGTCAATGTTTTCCTCAACTAGCCACTCCCCAATCACACTCTCTGCCTTTCCGCCGGAATAAATCTCAGCGGAGTCGATGAAGTTGATTCCCTGTTCTAAGGCAGTATTCATGCAATCCTTGGCAACCTGTTTCTCAACGGATCCACCATAAGTCAACCAAGACCCAAGAGAAACGTCACTGATCTTTAGGCCGCTTTTACCTACCCTTCGGTACTTCAAGTTGTATCATCCAGGCTTGCCGATATTACTTAACTATCTTAAAGTTATTGATGAAGCAGAATCTCATCCTCCACTCTTTGTCCAAGCACATAGATGTACACTAACTTGCGCTAATCTCAGTTTTTAAGCAATCATCTATGTCAAATTCATACAAGCCAAGTGCTACGAGGTCAGAGTGAGAGATGGTTGATATCGGCAAATGTCCGCAGTGCGGGAACTACCTGAGGGGTGAAGATATTGATGAAAGACAATTTAGAGGAATCCTGCATACGCACCATGCATACGTGTGCAGAATATGTGGTCATATCATAGGTTTCAGTGCAGCCCGTCCCTGATAAATCGAGTAGATGGTTTCCGACTACAATTCTCCTGCCTTTTGTCTGAGG
>JASFEL010000156.1:0-3836 GCA_050124855.1 Candidatus Thorarchaeota archaeon
CTTTAACCCTCCAGAAGTGGGCATGCTGCCCGCAGAGAAGATTCTTTGGAGTCGAAAGGCAGGCACTGGATTCTGGATCATCTTCTTTGGTTTCATTGTTGTTGCAGGTGGTCCAGGGATTTCCCTTGCGTCAGTCGAGCATTTTGGCCTATCTGTTGGAATCATATTTGGCATCCTGACTATCATTGGAATCAGTATACTACTTGGCACACTGATTAAGGTGAAACGAACAAGATATTACCTCACCACTGACAGGATACTCGAAGTGAGGGGTGGCAAGATTGCGAAATCTTTTTCTCTGGAACACTTTGCGGGAAGACCATTGGGTCAGTTCATTGAATCAAGGGCGACCCACTCGAGTGGAAACGAAACGTTCTATGCGATTCGCATCTATGATCCTGTATCTGATGAAGTCATGGAGTTCACTGGACTTGATCCAATTTCAACAAGAGCATTCGAGAGAATCGGTGAAATAGTCGAATGCCAATACTGTGGATACAAAAACTTGGCCATTCGGTCTCAATGCAAGAACTGCGATGCGGTAATGTAGATAACTGAATATCTAGAATTCAAATTGGAATCAACCAACTGAAATGCGCATTCCATCATATGCGAACGTCAGACCCTTACGCTTGCTCTCGTAGTCCTTTCTCTCCGAGGGGGTAAGCCCAGCTATCAGTTGTCCATCTTTCCATCCGTGACATGAGAGATGAGTGAGGATACATTTTGGAATACCAGTCTCTTTCCAGAATTTCACAGCATCATCAAGTTGGAAGTTTTTCCATTCAACATCTAGGGAGTCCATCGTCGCCTCCACTATCAACAAGTCCAAGCCTTCTAGTCTACTTACTGCTTCCGGAGGTGGGACTACACCATCCACAAGATAGGCGAACTTTGTTTTAGCTTCTACAATGTAGCCCACACTGTACTCGGTGTGTGTTGTCTTCACTACCTCCCAGGCTGCGTCTTTCAACTGCACTCTATCACCAGGCTTGACAGTGTGAAGCTCGAACCACCCTTTCATCCCTTCATAGTCACGTTCAAAACGACCAATGACATCAACTGGGCCATACAACTGAATCCGACCCCATTTACTAATGCTCACTGGCTCGAAGAATCCAGGAAGACCCCAAAAGTGGTCGTAATGCCAATGCGTGATGAAGATGTTATCGACGGTTCTGATCCCTTCTCTCTCAAGCTGATGTTCTATATCTGGACCCACATCTATTACCGTGGTTTCTTCACCAAGTAGTGCAAGCGCAGAACGAGTTCGTCTAAGGCTGGGGTCACTGCGTGCCTCTTCACATGTGGAACAGGTACAGAAGAAAGCTGGTAGAGTGATTGCAGCAGCAGTCCCTAGGAATACAATCTCTGGGTCAATCTTCCCGACCATCGAATACCTCACGATTCATTAATGAAACATGCTTTTTCTAATCAGTCTGTTGGAGAGATGGATGTGAGTGGATATTGCGTTGAGCTCAATGCTATTTATGAACCCTAGTCCACTCTAACGTGGTGGTATTCTGAATGGAGGTTGATTCTATCAAGCCTAAGACTTGGGGGACATATTGGGACCACTTCGGACAACGACTTGTCGAACTAGTTCAGCCAGCAACAGGATCGCATGTTCTTGATGTTGGCACAGGGGGCGGAGCATCCTTGTATCCAACAGCTAAAAGAGTGGGTCCAAGGGGACGAGTCACTGGCATAGAAACCTGTGAAGGATGCTTCAATCGCACCTCAGGTGAGATCAAAAGGTGCGGGGTTTCTAATGCAGAGGTCCTCTTCATGGACGCTCGTAAGATGACCTTTGATGACGAGTCGTTTGATTTTGTCACATCCGGATTCATTGGCTGGGATGAATCCTTCGACTTTGACCAGAACAGACACATCGCTCCTGACAAGATGATGTCAGAGATATTCCGTGTGCTCAAGAGCGGGGGTAGAGCCGCCATCAGTGGGTGGGCAAGAGCAGATGACACTGCTATTATGAGAGACCTACTGTACGAATACCTTCCTTTGGACTCGCCTCACCGAATGAACATTGCAGGGTGGTCACACAGAGAGACGAGTGAAGGGTGGGCCTCAATCCTCTCAAAAGCTGGATTTGTTGACATCAAGACTGTGGTGGAGCATTATGATATGGTCTATACCTCTGAGGAAGAGTGGTGGGAGGAATTTGTGGGCCAAGATTGGATGGAGGTCATGGAGGAGCTTCAGCAGAAGGGCATCGTCACCATTGAAGAATTGAAGGGTCAGGCGTTCGCGGTTCTAAAGAATTACAAGAAGGCTGATGGAATACATCATGCAAGAGATGCAGTGTTAGCGATGGGGACTAAACCAGAATAGAAGCAAGTCCATGAATCACTCTGAAAACCGCTCAAGAAGCGTTTCTGCATGTCCTATACTCCAGTCATCCTCGATCTCTTTGAACAGGCCATGAGCTTTCTGCATCAGTTTCATGCCTTTATCTCGTTTATCTGGGAAAAGCTTCGCGAGTGTCTTTCCATGGTAGAGGTCGGCCCATGCAACGTAGGTCTTTCTGCCCTTCTCTTCCTCTATCTTGTCAGCTACGCGTGAGCTTTCGCTGAAGTGTTCTAACGCTTCCTTACCATCGCCCTTTGCTAGGCTGTATATTCCTACCATCCACTCTCCCCATGAGACTCCCACTGGTGCTCCCATCTCTTTTCTAATCTCAAGAGAATTGACTGCCGCTCTCTCTCCTTTTTCCAGCAATGTTTCTGGGATGTTGTCATCGAAGTCTGGTGTGATAAATGCAGCCACATTGTGATTGAGCATTGCAGCATGTTTCTTGCTGTCCTTTGAGAGGGCATATTTCGAACCGGCCTCAGCAAGTGATATGCAGAGGTCGATAGTCGACGGTATACCGCCGCCCTCGGGGAGACCGACCTCTTTGACAACGATTTGGGATATAGTTAGCAGACCTAATGAGACCTCGTCATCTCCAGCTTGGTCAATGAATGACACGGCTTTCTCAGGATTACCATCCTCTAGGTGAATGAAGACTTGGCATGCATTTGCGAAGACCTCGGCTCGTTCACCGGAGTCCTTGCCAATCCACTGAAGCGTGCTCAATGCCTCATCTTCAACACTCTTGATCTGTGCTAGAGCGTCTTCTCTTTTTCCAGCTCTTAGAAGGGGGAATACCTTTTCCTTTAGCTCCTGTATCTTCAAGCCATTAACCACCCATGACACATTGCCCTTGAGACCTAATATGCACTCTCCTCAAACCCTCTGACTAGTATGGTCAGAACACATTTTCTCTGTGAAGAAGAATCACCAATTATTGACCATTGGGATTCTAGCGTCTGTCGTAAGGATGAGACCTAATTCCTTGAGAGCCTTTTCACATCCCCGTCCTGTAAGATGTGTACTATGCATTTCGCAGCCATCTAGCTCTGGCAATACATTGACACATTCTGCAGCGTTTGGATTGAAGACAGCACTTACAGCAAGAGCATCGAGTACTTCCTTGACATCTAGACTAGTATCTACTACGCTCATCTGTCCCTTGAGTTTTATTATGCTCTCAATGATGATTGGCGAAAGAACATCAATCTCGTCGGGAATTCCTGCTATGTATTTGACAGCATTGAGGAGTGCAGCGGACTCTGAATTGAGAATCCTTGATCGTTTTCCGGTGAGAATGATAGGTGCTTTTTCCTTGGGTTGTATCTCGATAGCGGCTCCAGTATGCATCTCTTTTTGCATGATTTTTGGTCTCTTCGAGCTTTCTTCCAGAGCTCTATTTGCGTGAATTGCCACTGTGCGATCTTCTGGTTTGGCATTCACACGGGTCATTATTCTGTCCATGC
>JASFEL010000157.1:0-3804 GCA_050124855.1 Candidatus Thorarchaeota archaeon
TACCTTTAGTGTGCCTGGAGCAACAGACGTTGTAAGGAAACTAACTGAGCAACTAGGTAACAAAGTGTTAATCGGTACGGGAACTGTACTGAACGGGAAGATGGTGGATGAGGCCATCGCAGCTGGCAGCGAATTCATTGTTAGTCCAGGATACTCCAAGGAGCTTATTGATGCTGCGAAGAAGCACTCTAAACCATGTATCCCCGGCGCCCTTACACCAACCGAGATATTGGATGCCTATAATCTGGGGTCTGATGCTGTCAAGGTTTTTCCATGTGGAAATCTGGGAGGAGCGAAGTATATCAAAGCCATCAGAGCACCACTCCCGCAGATTCCTCTGGTCCCCACGGGGGGCGTCAATCTGGAGACCGCAGGCCCACTGCTGGAGGCTGGTTCTTTTGCCTTGGGAGTAGGAAGCGCAATCACAGATAAGACAGCGATAAAGGAAGGCCGCTTCGAAGTCATCACTGACAATGTCAAGAAGTTTCTTGAAATCGTGGAGAAGTTCAGGATTTAAGCAGCATCTATAAAAGCGGCAAAGATACGCACTGTTTTAGCCCTGACATTGGAGAAGGCCTAAGATGAGTGAGGATCTATTAATTCTGATGCGAGAACGAATAGCCATCGGATTGACAAGAGAGAAGACTAAGGAAGCTATCGAGGGTTGGGAGAGGACTGCAATATTGATCCTAAAGGATGGCAGAAAGTATCACTTCGTTGTAAAAGACAACGACATTGCTGTGCAGCAAGGTGATATTGAGAACCCTGATATGACGATACAGAGTGATGAGGATACAATCAGAAAGCTCTTCCTGGAAGAAATGAGTGCTACAGCTGCGCTTCTTAAGAGGAAACTTAAGGTTAAGGGATCTGCGGGCGACCTGATGAAGATTAGACACATTTTCTGAATCGTTCCGGCTTACGGAGGTAATCGGTTGGACCCAAGTGTCATCACGAAATTGGAAGAGATTGTAGGAAAGGAGTATGTATCAACCAGAAAAGATGTTCTCATAGCATACTCAGTTTCAGCTTCAACTAGCTATGAACCTGTGCTGCCAGATGCGGTTATCCGTCCTGGGACCACTCAAGAAGTCACAGAAATTATGAAAATAGCTGACGAATATGAAATCCCAGTCGTTCCAAGGGGAGGAGGTTCGGGTCTCCAAGGAGAAGTTACTCCAAAAGATGGCAGTCTTGTTGTGGAATTAATGCGAATGGATGGGATCACGCTTTACGAAGATCTTCGTTCTGTGGCTGTTGGTGCAGGTGTCACATATGGAATGCTTGACAAGCTTCTTGAGAAGCATGACCTCTGGGTGCCTTTCTATCCAGGCTCATCACTCTCAGCAACTGTTGCGGGAAATGTGGCGGTTAATGGGGCAGGCTTTGGATCATCGAAATTTGGTTGTATTGGGGAGCAGGTCCTTGGATTGGAAGTGGTACTATCAGATGGGAGAATAATTCAGACTGGATCTGAAGCTAATCCAAACTCACCAGGCCCTTTCCTACGTTATTCTTTTGGTCCTGATCTAACTGGGCTCTTCATCGGATCTCTCGGCAGTTTTGGAATAATCACAAAGGTCGCCCTCAAGACCCATAAACGGATGCATAATTTCGATTTCAATACCTACGGTTTTGAAACTGCAGAACAAGCGGAAAACTTCGTAATTGAGTTAAAGCAAAATGATGTGAGCTCTGTCTGGATTGCGATTTATGAGGGCCGAATACTTGACTTCTTCCTTGATATGATAGGTGAAGAGTATGGAGTTCCCAAGCATGAATGGCCCAAGTACACAGTGTCTCTGGTCCTTGGTGCAGTTCGAGAGGACCAACTCAGTAGTGATGTTGACCTGACTAAAAGCATCTGTGAGAGTATTAATGGTCACATAATCGGAATCCGAGAGTTACCAGAGGGTGAATGGACCAACAGAATGAGACTGCTTGCGCGATCCTCATATGTCCACGGCTGGCACTGGCGGATACTCTATCATCATCAGACGCCCTCAAATTGGCATAGAACTCTGGAGGAACTCTGGGCTGTAATGGAGGAGTATCGTATATTAGGTCATACGGCAGGATTTCAATCTGGTCACGCTAGCTACAATTACTATCCGCAGTTATTCTACGACCCTCAAGACAAGGAAGAAGAACAGAAAGTACGCGAAGCACACAGAGATCTTGCTAAACGATTATTCAAGACAGGAGCCGTTCCGTTCAAATTAGCACCGTATTGGATTGAGGGCATAGAAGAGATGAGTAGTTTCTTGGAGATGATGAAGAACCTGAAGCAAACCTTTGATCCCAAGGGGATAATGAATCCTGGAGTGCTAGGAGGCATCTGAGATTGACCGACATAGACATGGATGAACTCCTAGAGAACTTGGCTCAATGTCGGAGGTGTGGCATCTGTCGGAACGCGGTTTATGAAGAGATGGGTTTTGATGGCGTGTGCCCAGTATGGAGAAACTCAAGCGGATTTGAAACAAGTTTCATGAGAGGGAGAATCCAAGTGGCTCAAGCCCTCCTTGATGAGCGAATTGAGAAGACTGCTGAAAATGTAGAGTCGCTATATACTTGCATGTTATGTGGGGCCTGCACAGAAATTTGCGCGGCAGAGTTCGACCCTGCTAAGACGCTAGAACAGGTTCGTGAAATCATGAATGACGCCCCAAATGATGCCCGTGATACTATCGTTGAGAAGATTCTCACCAATCTGAATCCGTATGAGGAGGATAACAGCTTAAGGAGAAATTGGGTAGAAGAGGTTGGATTTGATGTTCCGGCCAAAGCATCAACGATATACTACACTGGATGTACGGCAGGAATGAGACTTCCCAATATTGCAATCTCAACAGCCAAGATACTAAAAGCTGCAGCAGAAGACTTCGGAGTGTTGGAAGGAGAGCCCTGCTGTGGATCAGTCATGATCAGAACAGGAAAGGTAGATTCGGCAGAAGAAAATGCCGAGAAGATAGGGAATGCCTTTCAAGAGGCAGGTGCAGAGCGTATTGTGGTTTCATGCCCTGGGTGCCTCAATACTCTGAAGAACGACTTCCCCGAACGGTTTGGAATCGAACTTCCTGAAATAATACATATTGTCGAGTATACAGCCGAACTCATCAGAAATGGAGATTTAGACCTCAGAGGGAGCGGAGAAGAAAGAAAGGTCACATATCATGATCCCTGTCATCTTGGAAGACAGCTTGGTGTCTATGATGCACCTCGCGAGATTCTTAGCGCAATCCCAGGGGTTGAGCTAATTGAGATGGAATCCAAGAAGGAAGCTGCCCTCTGCTGCGGCGCGGGAGGAGGAGTAAGGTCTTACGACACTAATCTTTCAAAGCGAATTGGGGCGGATAGGATTAGACAGGCAATCGAGATTGGAGCAGAAATCATTGCGACTGCTTGTCCATTCTGTGTCAATAACCTCGAAGCCGGAGCTAGTCTTGAAAGCAGTTCGATTGGTGTTGCTGATATTGTGGACTTGTTAGCTGAGAGTCTTTGAGCAAAATACCTCCGATTTGCAGATGATATAGAGAAGAAGGGGACGCCGGCCGGAGCCAAAGACTTGGTGCCCAATAGGGCATTTGAGGTCCACCCTCTCAATTTGAACGTGAGTAAGTGGTGCTCCAAACCACGAGATCCCACGCCGTTCTCTGAACACTAGGTGAGAGCCGAATCTCCCTACAGGAGGACATTCGGAAAGACGTTGAATCCGGTCACACATTTTTTTGATGTGCAAAGGAGCAACAGGCTTCAGCCAGTCGTCCAACCAAAATGTATGCAACCTAGCAACATAAGCAT
>JASFEL010000158.1:0-3799 GCA_050124855.1 Candidatus Thorarchaeota archaeon
CTGACTGTAGAACAGGGGTCGCTGGACGCTGTAATCGGTCCAAATGGCGCAGGAAAGTCCACACTCCTCCGGGCAATATCGGCTCTGGAGGAAATTGACAGAGGTAAAATCTCGTTCTTGGGGGAGAGGATCGATGAACTGGATCCTCATGAAATTACGCGGAGGGGCATTGCTCATTGCCCTGAGCGACGCAGATTGTTTTACGATATGACGGTGATGGAGAATATTGAGCTAGGAGCATATGCATTGCAGGATAAAAGCAAGTATGACAAACTCCTAGATTTTGTATTCGATATCTTTCCTAGACTTGATGAGAGGAAACAGCAGCGTTCCGGCACATTGAGTGGAGGAGAACAGCAAATGCTTGCAATTGCGAGGTCACTGATGTCCAACCCGAAATTACTCTTGCTAGACGAGCCATCCTTGGGACTTGCTCCCAAAGTAAAAAACAGAATCTTTGAGGCGATTGTGCAAATCAAGGATGAGGGAACCACAACACTTCTAGTTGAACAAGATGCAGTTTTAGCTATGAGTGTTGCAGACAATATCTATGTTCTTGAAGAAGGAAAGATTGAGATGAGCGGAACCAGGGAGGAACTGCAGAGAGAGCCGCGAATCAAGAAGGTGTATCTGGGAATTTAGGTGATGATGAAATGTCAGCGTCTCTCGAAGACTTATTGCGCGATGCGAAGATTGAGATTGTGATTGCCCGGTTTGAAAAGGACCCATCTGTCATGAAGGAATTAATCGGGCATTTGAATAGCCAGATTCGAACGGTGAGATTCAACGCGACTCTTGCTCTCGGAGAGATAGGATCTGAATCACCGGAAGCGGTGTCAGAGCTGGTCGCTTGCCTTGAAGACGAAGATTGGAGTATATGCCGCGAAGCTGCCAGATCACTCGGGAAGTTCGGACAATCTGCGGTTGATGCAATCCCGGGTCTCACTGGTCTATTGTCAGACAAGGAAGTTTCCATCAGAAAGGCAGCTGCTGTTTCACTTGGTAGTATAGGAGTCGCAACTGATGAAGCAGTGTCGGGACTGGTAGAAGCATTGAATGACAAGAATGATGAAATCCAAGCAGAAGCGGCTAGAACACTTGGAAAGCTGGGGGCAAATGCCTACAAGGCGATTCCGAATCTCATTGAGTGCTTGAGAAACATTAGCTGGTCAGTGAGATCAGCTGCTGCTCAGTCAATCAAAGAAATCGGCCGAGGCTCAATAGAGGCAATCCCGACCCTCGTGAAGACTCTTGAAGATAAGGATTGGAGAGTGCGCTATCGCTCAATAGAAACTCTTGCAGAGATTGGAGAAGAAGCAATCCCAGAGCTTCTGAAGGCCTTGGACCATGATAATTATGTAGTGAGAAAGGGAGCAATAGAAGCCCTTGGAGAGATGAAGGCCACTGATAAAAGGGTGATTTCCAGTATTGCGTTCCGATTGCAAGATGGAGTGGAAGGAGTTCGTGGAAAATCCGTCGACGCAATGCGGAGTATTGGAAAGGAGGCAATTCCAACATTAGTCGAAGCCTACGCATTCGTTAACACAAAAATGAAAGTCCTGATGATCTCTGCTATTGGAAGAATGGGTTCTGAAGGGCAAGATGCAATTCCATTTCTCAAGGACGAGCTTCGCGAAGGTGATAAGCAAGTTAGAGCTGAAGCTGCTAGGGCCTTGGGAAGGATGGGGGCAGGAAGAAAAAATGTGGCTGGCGCTCTGGCGGATTCCCTCAAAGACAAAGAGGTCATTGTGCGGCGAGAAGCCGCTTTAAGTCTTGGTAAACTTGGGCAAGATGCTTCGGATACCATACCTCATATCTTGGGAGCTCTAGAGGATGAGGAACCAGATGTTCGGTGGCGAGCCTCCGAAGCCCTAGGGAGAATTGGAGTTGTGGATTCCAAGGTCATTTCAATCCTAGAGGACTTACTTCACGATGAATTCGACTACGTTTCAGAGGCTGCACAGGAAGCACTCGATTTAATAGGTGGAGACTAGAAAGGAGCGAGTATGACTGACGACCCGTATGCGGCAAAGATTTGGCTGAAGCATTACGACGAGGGCGTCCCTGAACACATCGAATATCCAGAGATGAACCTCTACCAGATTCTGGATAACTCTGCCCGTGATTTTGGTGGACGACCAGCGATTTGGTTCCAAAAGAGGAGAATAACCTACAAAGAGTTCAAGGAAATTGCAGATAGACTCGCAACAGCTCTAGTGAATTTAGGTGTCAAGAAAGGCGATGTAGTCGCAATGATGATTCCCAACTTCCCTCAGTATCTCTTTTCCTTCTTTGGGATTCTGAAGGCAGGCGCGATTGTTACAGCATGTAGCACGCTATTAACTGAACGAGAGCTAGCATACCAGCTGAATGACTCAGGTGCTGAAACAATCATTGCTTGGGATACACAACTTGAGAAGATCAATGCCATAAAGGACAGGACTAGACTCAGAAATATCATCATTACGAATGTGCTTGACTACGTGCCTGGCGCAAAGAGAGACCCACCCGAGCTATCAGGGACCATGCAGTTTGTCAATCTGATCAAAAGCACAAAACCAGACCCTCCCAAATTCGAGATTAATCCCAAAGAGGACCTTGCTGTTCTTCAGTATACAGGCGGAACCACAGGTCTGCCAAAGGGTGCAATGCTCACACACTACAACCTAGTATCCAATTGCATTGCGACATATTCTTGGACTGCATCAGAGGTACAAGAGGGGAAAGACACAGGTCTCACTAACCTGCCTCTGTTCCATATCTATGGTATGACGGTCTGTATGAATAGCTGGGTCTACAACGCCTCAGCAATTGCATTGAACCCAGACCCGAGAGACCACAAATCGTTGTTCGAGATCATCAGGGACACAAAGCCAGCAATGTTTCCGGGTGTACCAACCATGTACATGCGTCTGCTAGAACGAGACGACCTGGAAGACTATGCAAAGGATTTGAAATGCATAAGGTTCTGCAACACAGGCGCAGCCCCAATGCCTCCTGAAGTCCTCCATGAATTCGAGGAAAGAACAGGAGCTGTCATAATCGAAGGATTTGGTCTTACAGAAGCATCTCCAGTAACACATGTGAATCCCATCAAAGGAGTGAGAAAGGTAGGGTCTGTAGGTCTCCCGATTTCCGACACAGAAGTCAGAATCGTTGATATCGATGATCACACCAAGATTGTTCCCATTGGTGAAGAAGGTGAAATCCTCATCAGGGGCCCTCAGGTAATGAAAGGATATTGGAATAAACCTGATGCCACTGCAGACCAGATAAGAGATGGCTGGTTAATGACTGGGGACATTGGGAAAATGGATGAAGAGGGCTACTTCTACATAGTTGACAGAAAGAAGGATATGATAATCGTTAGTGGGTTCAAGGTCTACCCAAGAGAGCTCGAGGATGTCCTCTTTGAACATGAAGCGGTTGAGAATGCAGCTGTCATTGGATTGCCAGATGCAAACATCCCAGGCAGTGAAAGAGTCAAAGCGTTCATCATGCTCAAAGACGGGTTTAAGGAGAGCGAAGAGCTCCTCGCTGAGATTCGCGAGTTCTGTAGAGCGAATGTATCACCTTACAAGGTTCCTAAGGTAATCGAGGTCAGAAAGGAACTGCCGGAAACCCTTGTAGGCAAAGTCCTCCGAAGGGACTTGAAGGAGCAAGAAGACAGAAAGGCAGCAGAGCAAGAGTGATGACTCGCAAGCCCTCTTAAGCCGCAACCCATCTGAAACAGCGGAATTGATTGCAATGCAGAGTCCCACAGTTCTCTTCATTTGGAATGTTCGTGAAGAATTGAGAG
>JASFEL010000159.1:0-3793 GCA_050124855.1 Candidatus Thorarchaeota archaeon
GTTCCTGCAGTTCTGAACATCATTTTCGAGATGCGCGGTCACTGTGTCAAGATCTGCATTTGCCTGCTTTAATTCGACGTGGAGATGTCGAAGATCAGTTAGTGTGCTGCTTATCTTCCCATCCTTAAGGTATTCTGAGTCGGGTATCTTCATCTCAATGACTTCGACCTCTGGGATTACCTGCTCGGAAATAGGCACGCTAATAGGTGCAACAGCAGCAGGTGCTGGAGCTCGTGCTGGAGCTGGAGCTGGAGCTGGTGCAGCCGGTGGAGGTTTGGCTGCAGGTGGTGCGGATGCATTTGGTGATGCAGGAGCTGCTGGAGCTGGTGTGCCCCCAGGCGCAATAATTGGCTCGGTGGGTGGTGTGGGTTCTGGAGGGGGAGCAGGTTTATCTACAAGTGACGATTTTGCGCCCAAGATTCCCTCTTCCAGGGTTTTTGGTGTTGGCATAGGAGGAGCCGCTGGCGGAGGAGGGGCTCCGGGTTCTGTCATCTCTGGCTGAGCTGGCATTGGCGGAGGTTGAGCCTCGAACTCCGCAGCAGATTCTAGGAGTTCTCTCACTTCGCTTGCCCTAAGCATTCGAGTTTCGACAATGCCTGAGTCCGCCTCTTCAATGCCGACCTCTTCAGCTTTAGCAAATGCTTCTCGTGCCTTTTCCAGCTCGGACTTCGCCTTTGGTGCACTTGTCCTCACTCGATCTGTGGAAACCTCACTCGGCCTGACCCATTTATCATCCGATGTGGCGCTAACATCTTTGGGTGGAGTTTCTGGAGCCACTGGTTCTGGAGCTGGCTTTTGAGCGTCAGGTTTCGGAGCAGAAATCAGTGATGCTCCACACCGCAAACAGTATTTTCTGGTTGGAAGGTTAGCTTTTCCACACTTGGCACATTCTTTCAAATGAATCGTCCCCTATTCATCGCACACCGAATCACTATGAAACAAATCCTGTAAAGGTTTTCTGAGGAGTATTCAGACTGAAAATGACTATACTAGTTCCATTATTTGCTTATGTAGTGTCTTATTGCATGCTATGGAGGACTCTCCCTTTGCATTTGGAGTCCCATCAAGGTCAGTGAAAACGCCGCCTGCCTCAGTGATAATCGGTTTCAGTGGTGCGATGTCCCAAATATTCATGATAGGGTCAATCATCACATCTACTCTTCCAGTTGCTACAAGAAGGTAGCCATACGCATCTCCCCACGTACGACAGGAATACGAGTTTTCTAGAATACGTTTGGCGAACTCAGGCCGCAGTCGTGCAAGATCAGCGTAATCTGTGACCTGAACCCATGCATTCTCTAGTTTCGATGTTGAACTGACCTGACAAGGAGCTCCGTTGTAGTAGCATCCAACTCCCGTTGCTCCAGCTACGGTTTCTTGAAGTGGAGGGTTATGGATAACTCCAATAAGTGGCTCTCCTTTCACCTCTAAGGCAATGAGAACTGTGTAAAGGGGCACTCCGCGAATGAATGACTGAGTCCCATCAATGGGGTCGATTATCCATCTATAATCAGTTTCTCTTTCCTTCTCCCCTGCTTCCTCCCCGAGAATTGAATGAAATGGATATGTTTCCTCTATGCACTCCCGAATATATGCCTCTGTTAATCTATCCGCCTGAGTCACTGGGGTATCATCTGTCTTGATGTCAACATCTATGGAACCAAGAAAGTACTCCATCGTGATCTTGCCTGCCTCCGCAGCAGCATCTACTGCAAATTCTAGAACGTCTTTGACCTCTGCCGCATCCATGAGGTATGCCTCTTTGCTGAGTAAATGGGTTTCCAAGATTAATTCTCACTGGTCTTGGCCAGTCTTTTTAGAAATGAAATTTGACCAATATGCATTGCCTCATGTTCTAGCAAATGGAACAAGATCCATTCGATACTAACTTCTGCGCTTCCTACGTCAATAAGTGTGTGCAGATTGGAGTCGTCGAGGTTTCTTAGTCTAGCAAAGACTTCGCTCCGCACTTCTAAAAGGCGGTCTACATAGAATTGCAGACCTTGCTTGGTCAGCTGAGAAACCTTTTCCTCTCTCAGGGCAAATGCGTGTTTCCATTTCTCATAGTCCATCTCTGCTCCATCAATATCCTCGAAAATCCACGACCATTCGACAGCTGCAATATGGAGGAGAAGTGTGCCGATTGTTTCAATGCGTTCCATATCTGGAGAATAATCTATCTCCTCACTCGTAAGACCTTCTACTACCCGGAGGAGTCGGCCTCTCATTCTAGCCATCATTGAGAACAAAAATGCGACTCGAGGGGACAAATCACCCCGCCTATCTAGTGTTATCAGGTCCTTTGACTCTTCTGACATACCTCAGAGGTAGAAATACTTGCAGATAACATATTGTATCAACTGGCAATGCATCTTAGATTGAAAAGACTGAATTTTGCTCAAGCAGAACCTTGGGCTGACTACCTAGTGACCTGGTAACTCTTGACCTGCTCGAATAGGCTATTGGCACTTCCCTTCTTCTCGAAGTATTCTCGAATTGGCTGGACCATCTTCTCTATATAGACAGTCATTGAATTCTTGAGGTCTAATGGGTGGAGGTCTCCTGCTACGTAGCTCTTCTCTAGTTCTTCGTAGTTTGTGAACTCTATGTCACCTCCAAACTTCGACTTTCTCTCCACTTTCATCAAGTCGAAAGTCCGAAAGACCATATGTTTTGCATAGTCAAGGAGTGGATTGCCCGTCACTTCCTTAGGGGGACAGTATGCCGCCATTATCTTGGACTTAATCTCATCCTCTGAATCATGTACAAATATACTTGAGGATGGTTTGCTCTTACTCATTTTTGTTTGAATCATATGCCAGTCTCGTTCAGCTTCATCAAGCCCCTCGGGCTCAATTGCCCCCTCGAGATTAATCAACATGTGGTGACTTATCACAACAGGTTTCCAAAGACCTAGCTTTGGACCAACCTCCCTTGCTAGGATATTTGCTCTCCGTTGATCCATGCCTAGTTGGGTTATGTCCGCTTCAAGATGAAAAATGTCTGATGCTTGCATTACCGGATAGAAGTACTGTGCGACTTCTGACATCTCACCTTCTCTTCTTCCCATGATGGTCAATGCTCGAGTCGCTCTGGCAAGAGTTGTTACTTTCGCAATCCTAACTACTCTCTCCCAATAATCAATGGAATCCATAGCATCGGATGCAAACAGGAACTCGACCTTGTTGCTAGGAACACCAGCAGCTTTCCAGACCTCTATGAAGTATTCTCCTGTGGTCTTTATCTTGTCCAAGTCGCTCCCCATCTTGTTATTGATCCACGCGAACCAATCTGCGAGCCATATCTTGAATCTGATTCCTGCTTTGATGAGGTCCTTCAACAGAAGTGGGCGATATACACCGAATGGAAGATGGGCCATACCTGATGGTTCGAATCCATCATATGCAATTGGATTCTTCTTCTCTTCTAACAACTGCCGGAGTTCTTCCTTTGTGACTATCTCTTCGCCAACTCCGGTGATTAATTCAAAGCGCTGTTCGAGGTCCATACTTTGAGGAAAGCTTGCGATGTTCTTAACTGTTGCCCGAGGTCAATGGCAAAGCTCCTCTAGGTGACACCTTATTACAGTTCAAAGCGTACTATCATGAACTAGGACGCAAGGCAGGACGAATACGATGAAACATGCTCAAGATGAAGCATCGGATCAGACTAGCGCTGACAATATGAACCCAGCTAGGGTCTGGGGATTTGAGGGGTGCGGTGCAATGTGGGCATTCTATTCTGAAAGGAACCAAGCAATGAAATCCGCCAAAGATAATCGAATCCATGAGCT
>JASFEL010000160.1:0-3782 GCA_050124855.1 Candidatus Thorarchaeota archaeon
TCATCGATACCTAGCTTTTTCTTGAACATATCATGCATACCTTTTGTCAGCAGGATTGTGAACCCTCCCTCTTCAGCGAGTGCTTCAACCCTCTTGACAGCATCCTCAAAACTCATCTGTACCTCTTTACGCAATATCTCTGGCATAATTGGAACACGAAGGAAATCGGTAAAATGCCTTGGCATCTGGCATGGATAAATGGTGGACCGGGCGAGATTTGAACTCGCGACCTTTCGGACATTCGATCTACTGGCAAACCAGTAGGTTTGCGAACCGAACGATCTACCAGGCTGATCTACCGGCCCAAGGCTATTTGCACAATCCAAATTGAATTTCTTAAAACCTTTGAGGCATCATTAAATATCGATTCCAAAGGCTTCGGAAAACTTCTCCATTTTCACAAATTCCCTTAGGAAATCCCGCCCCTTCTCAGTGAGATGATAGATTCTATTGCTTTCACCGTCGCCAGATTTTTTGACAAGATCCTTCTCGACGAGCTCATCAAGATATTGGGTCAGTCGGTCATGGGACAGATTGGCGGCATAGAGTATCTTTGTCGGACCTGCTCCTTCCTCACCCTCACTCTTGATGGCGCGCATCATGTCTGCGAGGATGCGCATCTTGGAGCGATACGCCCGTTTTCTACTCATTCCACTCGGCCTACCTTATACACCATGAGCAAGAGGGTCAAAAAGCCTAGGAGCTGCAATGCCTGACTCACAAGGTATCTGAAGACATTCTCTTCAGCTGTTATGAGAAAAATATGGCTAAGGAAGATTAGGAAGAATCCCCCAAGCACATAGAGTGCGAATCGGTTCCTTACCAAAGCATAATTCAGCAAGGCCTGCAAAACAACAACCAACATCACGAAAATCGTGATCAGTTCGAGATCTACATCAATCAGGATTGGTAATGCCATGAGCATGGCCATCTCGGGCTGTTTGAACCTTCCACCTCTTCTTGTAGACACGACAAACAACACATATGCCATGATCTGCAGAAAATGGTACGTGAGAGTAACCACTGTCATTGTTGTTACCAACTCGGGAATTGGCACTTCTAATCCGAGTCTCACATAGAAGTACCAAGTCCCAATGACATGACTGAACATGCCTATTGAAAGGACTAGGAAACCTGTAGAGAGGTCAGAGAGTCGCTTCTGCTCGGTGAGATTGTATGCTTTTGTGGCGTAGAATGCAATTATCATAGCGATGACGCCACTAATGCTCTCAAAGAGCAGGTCGAGTCGAATTAATGCGATTGCTTCTGCCTGCATTGATGTACGCCTTTCCTTGACATTCCTCTTGCGTCTTTATTGTGATTGGATGATTCATCCATGATAATTGAGTGAATTGGTGATTAATTGCTCCACATGGAGCGCAAAAATGCTGCATTTCAACTAGTTATCCGCGGAGATTCTTGCTAGACGAATCATACAGAGTTATCGTTCATCCTGCCTTTATATTCAGGATTCGTAGGATTGATACACAAATAATGATGGAAGAAGCTCGACAACTGCGTGCAGTAGCCATTACCTCCAGGCTCTGCGAATGAAAGGCGGGGCACAACCCCGCCCTTCCATCACCCTTTTTGGAAAACTGTCAGCCTTTATTACACTCAATGATGATTGATGAATTAGCAAGCGAGATGATTATGTTGCCTCAATGCTCAATCTGCGGAAAACATATGAGTCCTAGAGTAGCAGCTAGGATTCGAAGACTCACGGGTCGACCTCTCATATGCAGAGAGTGTATGTTGGACTCAAAGAAGGCAATTGATCGCCCTCAGCCAGTCTGCAATTCATGCGGGGAGCGCATAGAACCACGGATATTCAAGAGGATTCTGAGAGCACGTGCAAGGGGTCGAAATCCCCCCATGATGTGTAAGAGATGTTTTCTAGAACATCGTCCTAAGACTATTGGCAAGGTTGAGAGAGAAGGTGTTCCTTTTCGTGTTGAAGAGTGGGAATGCGTCAAATGTGGAGCGCCTCTAGAACCGGAAGAGGTTGATAAGATAAAGAAATCTCAAACTATCGAATGCGACTACTGTGGGTCATCATTGACACGGGACCTGTTTACGTAACCCCGCCTGTACAGATGCTTTTCCCAGCTGGAAAGACGCACCTTTCACACATCTTATATTTGCTATAGTTAATGGGAATTTTATGCGACCTCGCTATGTTTTGCTCTTAGCTGTTACAGTAACCGTTCTCATGGCTGTGCAAGGTGTTTCTGCACATGTGCCTGTGGGTGGAGAACCGGGTGATACACTTGATACTGCTCTGGAAATAGAGAATCCGTTGAAGTCATGGGTTATGTATCACGAACTTCATGAAGCAGGTGAGGCTCACTATTACAAATTTGATGTGGAAGCGGGAAACCGATTAAGAATAATCTTGAATCTGCCTGCTGAACTAGAGGCTACGGCATTTCGTCCAATTCTGGCACTGATTGGTCCCGGAATTATGAATTCCACTCCAGCTCCGGAGTATCTTGAGATACCAGAGGGAGCTGGCTATGTACTCTATGATAATCATTCATTTCATCAGGAATATGAGGGATTCACACCCTCCGCGTTCTTTGAGATTCTTGACATCGATACAATAGTTTCTGCGACTGGAACACATTATTTAGCAATCTATGATGCGACAGAAACAGAGAGATATGCTCTCGCCATTGGGTTCCAAGAGGAGTTCACATTTGATGAGTGGATTCTTGTAGCCCTCAATGTAATCGCAATCCACCTTTGGGAGGGGCAACATATCTTGGCTGTCCTATCTCCATGGCTCATCACTCTTTTTCTGGGCATCATCTTCTACTCCGGAAAGGGTGATGAGGTCGGCATTGAGAATGATGTACTGACATGGACAGGTGTTATTTCAGGACTCCTATTCATCGGAAGCGGACTTGCGCTTCTGTACCAAATGATCTGGGCTTTGCTGCAAGTTACTGCAAACGCTCAGGTGATAATAACGGTGCTTTTCGCATTGTTCCCAATCCTAATTGGCATTGCTACATTGAGAGCACTCAGGACCGGCTGGAAGAATGACACAGGCACCATCCTGAAGATAGCCTTGCTATCGGGCCTTGCTATTTTCACGTGGGCTGGACTTCTAATAGGGCCAACTCTATTATTGCTAGTCAGTATAGTTGGTTTTGTAAATCGGGAAAAGACCCAGAACCAAGATTTGACCAGCTAATCATGTTTCTAAGGGGTCCTTCAGGTTCCCTCGGTTTGTGCAAAGAGGGCTGAAAACGTGGACCCTTGGAAAGCTTTTTATTCGGATGCCGCAGGATTGATGTTGCCTTCGCGCCCTAACGGTGTCAGACCTGATGCTGTCGGCGAATGCCAAGCGATGATGGTCCGCGATTTCCAGGCGCGAGAATAAGATGCGGACATGAGATAGACCGGTGCGACTGTGCCGGAATCCCCTCTTGTCTAAGAAATGCTCAGCAGTGTGCAGGTTAATTGGGTAAGTTCACCAACTATCCCCGTTACGCCTGTACTTCATCAAGCTAAGTTCATGTGTGTTAAAAATTCATACACTAGACCTTCTACTACTCAGGTCTACCTTGCTAAGGTGTATGATTGTGATCAACTCTAGTTGATCCTGCTAGAGGACACTGCTATCGGCTTGGGGTTAAGACATGCAAGTGGAACGGGCTCGCATCCGAGTCCGTCGCGAACGGCTCAGTAGTGTCGCTAACCTACCCTGTGGAGGTGGACACCGCCGGGAAACTGGCGTTAATCCACCGTAGGAGCATTGTTCTGGAAATGATGTT
>JASFEL010000161.1:0-3777 GCA_050124855.1 Candidatus Thorarchaeota archaeon
ATTAATTGGCTTATTCTCTTCTCGAAAGTGAACAAGAGATCCAAATGATGAAATCGCTCTGCATCTCTTTCCAACAATATGTCGAATCCAATCAATGTCATGACATGACTTCGCCAGTAGCATGAAGGAAGACTCGTCTTCCCTGCGCCAATTTCCACGCACAAAAGAGTGCGCTTGATGCCAGTACCCTACAGGTTCGAGTCTATGGAGGCTAATTACTTCTCCAATTGCCCCTGAATCGATGATCTCCTTGAGCTTTCTTGTATAGGATGTATATCGTAGAACATGTGCTACGGCAAAGAGGATTCTGTTATCTAATGCGGCCTTGACAATCTCCTTGCAACTCTCCTCATCCGGAGCCATTGGCTTTTCCAATAGCATATGGTATCCTTTGTTGGCAAAGGCAATTGCGGGCCCAAGATGCATCGAGTCCTGAGTAGCGATTACTACCGCATCTGCGAACCGCTCTTTCTTTGAGAGGTCTTTCCAGTCTGTGAAGACATTCTCACGAGGAATGTCATGCTTCTCGACCATCCTTTGTCTATAGAAATCACGAGGTTCAGCGACGCCAACTACTTTAGCCAAGTCTGGATTCTCAGATGCGTAGCTTGCATAGACTGTGCCTCTATCTCCAGCTCCAACAATGACGAGCTCTACTGGTTTCATGGTTAATCTCTCCATCTCTATTTGGATTCTGCTGCAATCTCCACTTTATCTTCTCTGTTGCTGCTGCATCAGTAGGTTCATCTAGCGCACATGTTTTGACATCCTATCATCCTAACTGAGTTGAATGATAGACAATGAGTAAGGGAGTCCAACGAATCTTCTCTCAAGTTTCCCATACTTACGAGATGATTAACCATTTCCTCACATTTGGGCTTGATGTATTCTGGCGAAGAAAGGCATCTCGCATAGCGGCCAAAGATGGAGGGGAGAGATGGCTTGATGTGTGCAGTGGAACAGGTGAGACTGCAGCTTATTTACAAAAGCATGCAAATGGACGGGCATCAGTAGTAACTGCAGATTTCTCTCTTCCAATGACTAGAGTGGCTTCTCAGCAGCATAAGGCAAAGCAGATTGCCATGACATTAGCAGCTGCAAAACAGTTGCCATATCCAGACAACACCTTTGACTTAGTCATAATCTCATTTGCCACGAGAAACATAAACAAGAACAAAGAAAGCCTATTGGAATACCTCAGTGAGTTCAGAAGGGTGTTGAAACCTGGAGGACGATTCGTCAATCTGGAAACTAGTCAGCCAAAATCACGGATTATACGCTGGCTGTTTCACCTCTATATACGATTGACCGTCAAACCTCTTGGGACTCTCATTTCTGGGTCAAAATCGGGATATTCCTATCTGGCTTATACAGTACCACGGTTCTATTCAGCAGAAAAGTTCGAGTTTATCCTACGTGAGGCAGGATTCAGTAGTGTAGGATTCAAACGAATGACATTGGGGCTGGCTGCGATTCATTGGGCAATAAAACCCTGAGAGAAACGCCAAACTATTACCGCTCCCATACTTGCACAAGCTAATGCACTTCCATCTGGCTTCCATTTAGTCATAAGAGCTGGACCAGGAGCTCCTTCTAAAACAGCGGTCTGTTTCTCGCCACGCCAAAGCCTCACTGTCTGATCATATGATGATGAAGCAAGTGTTTCTCCATCTGGGCTCCAGCGTAGTTGATAGATACTGCTTGTGTGTCCTTCAAGAGTGGATGAATATGTACCATCAGGGGTCCAAAGATGTATCTTCGCATCCTTGAATCCTCCGCCAGATGCAAGTAGCTTCCCGTCAGACTTCCAATCCAAACCGAATACTCGGTCGGCATGTTTTGTCATGGAAGCAATTTCCTTATTGCCCTCCCACAGACGGACACTATGGTCATACCCTCCAGAGGCTAAGATCTTCTTCTCACTGACAGGATTCCAAGCAACAGATGCGAGCGCTTTATTGTGATTTCCAAGAACTGCCTCCTCGTTGCCGCTCCTACTCCAAATTCTTATCGTAGTATCAGCTGCGCCTGATGCGAGAGATTCGCCATCAGGGCTCCATGACACCATTGTGACTGTCTTTGTGTGGCCTTCCAATACTACTGAATCCTCGCCCTTCCAGAGAATCACCTTCTTATCGCCCGCGCATGAGGCCAAGATCTCTGAATCTGGACTCCAAGCAAGCTGGTAAATTGGTCCCTTATGTCCCTCTAAAGTGGCGATCCTTTTGGTTCCTTTCCATAGTACAATAGTGTTATCCCGACCAGCAGTGGCTAAGCGGGTTCCCTCTCTATTCCAAGCCATAGCTGAAACAGGTTTCTTGTGTCCTTCCAAGACCTGTAATTCATGAGTGTCCTCAAAAAGCCCAATAGTTCCGTCATCTCTACCAACCGCCAGTAGTTTGCCATCAGGAGACCAGTCTATTACCGCGGTTTTTCCCTTACCCAATTCTATGAAATCGCCTTTCATGTTTCCACACCAGAAGCAGCTCTTAACAATAGTGCAATCGAGTTTTAGAATATGAGTGTATGCAAAGGTGGCGTTTTCCTTTACCACTTTCCATATAATGTGCAAGATGGTGTTTAGCAATGAGCCGCGATGATGTCTTCAACCTCCTTGAATCGACTATCTTTGACAATCATCGTTCTAACAATACTCGTGATCTCAACACCTGTCTCAGATGTAACTTCAACTGACCACACTGTTTCATCTGAAGCAAACGGATTGAGCATAATCCTGTTGATAGGCGATGGTATGGGATTTGAACATGTGAAATTGGGACGATGGGTTGAGGTGGGAACTGATGGGAACCTAACGATGGACATGCTTCCTTACAACTGGTCAGTCACTACACACAGCGCAGACGCAGCAATAACAGATTCAGCAGCATCCGCAACTGCGATTGCTACTGGAGTGAAGACGAACAACCATATGGTAGGTCAGAGCCCAAGCGGTTCTGATCTCACTACTATTCTTGAGATTGCGGAAACCATGGGGAAATCAACTGGTCTCATATCCACCACTAGCTATTATCATGCTACTCCTGCAGGATTTTATGCCAATGTATCTAGCAGATATGACTATGCAGACATAACTCAACAACTTGTGGATGATAAGGACGTAGATGTAGTGTTAAGTGGCGGGCTCTCGCAACTCACCGCTGGGCAACTGACGATAATGCAATCCAGAGGTTATACTCTCGTTGAGAACCGAGCTGAGCTGGATGCAGTTTCTTCAGGAAAAGTCCTGGGCATGTTCGATATCTCCTATATGCCTGATGAGCTGACACGTGACCTTGATACGACGCCATCAATAGCAGAAATGACAAACAAGTCCCTTGAAATCCTTTCACAGGATGCAGATGGGTTCTTTCTCATGGTCGAAGGCGGTCAGATTGACTGGTCTGGACATGATAATGACAAAGTTGGTGTTGCATTGGAAACCATTGCTTTCGACAAAGCCATCAATATTTCTCTGCAGTATGTACAAGAACATAGCAACTCCATTCTTCTCATAACAGCAGATCATGAAACTGGTGGTCTCACAGTAGTCAGTAACACTCTAGCCCAAGAAATGCCTTCAGATTCCAACACTGAAGCGGACAACAGAAACCTCAGAGTTGAGCGAGCGAACAATGTAACAACGACTTGGACTGGCACCAGTCATACTGCAACTCCGGTTCCGCTGTTCATGTACGGTGATGCTCTAAGTGCATTTCCTGATGTCTATGATATCGACAACACAGACATCTTTGTGATAATGGACACTTACTTCGCTGG
>JASFEL010000162.1:0-3771 GCA_050124855.1 Candidatus Thorarchaeota archaeon
CTCTGGGCCGGTGAGTCACGACCATGGGACGCTAATGTTCCCCCAGGACCGTGGACTGCTGAAGAAGAATTCACATATTACTACTATGAAGAGAATCTAGACATCGCTAACGACCTACTAGATGCAGCGGGACTTCTTGATATCGATGCTGATGGTTGGCGTGAGAATCCTGATGGTTCCGAGATCGGTGTTGTCCAGGTTGCTGGTCACGGTGCTGATTTCCAGTCAAGTCAGGCTGCAATAATCGGTGCCGGTGCTTTCAGTGCTATTGGCATTGAGGCCGAACCCTTAATGACCGACTTCTATCAGTACGTGAGTCGTCTGAACTTCCATGACCCAGATTGGTGGGTGACCTTCTATGGATACAGCTTTAGAGAGGACTTCTTCAACGCTGTGTATCACCTGTACGGCGACTTCTATGGTGGGTATTATGGTGTAGACTATTACAACTCACCGAATTTCAGAAACGCCACCTTCGACGCTCTAATGGATGATTTCCTAACTGCCAAAGATGAGGCAACTGTGCTTTCCACAGCTTATCAGATGCAGGAGATTCTCCATTACGAATGTCCTAGAGTCACAGCCTACAACAACAAGGCCTTTTCTGCCATCAGAACAGACAAGTGGGAGGGCCACGTTTCACAGCTGGGTGCAAACGTTCCAAACTTCTGGACCAGCATGAAAGTACACCTGAAGGAATCCCAAGGCGGACCTTATGGCGGTACATTCTATGTGAGTTCCTCCATAGACATTGACAGCTTCAACACAATGTCGGGTGTTGGTTACTATACCTGGGCCATTCTCTTCGAGATGTGGCCAGGTCTGGTTGAGAAGGATGAGAACGCCGAATACGTCGGAGTTTGGGCAGAGTCTTGGGAGATTCAGACCCACGATACCCATCCTGACATAGTACCAGTGGGCAATCACAGGTTTGTATTCAACTTAATACAGAATGCAACCTTTAGTGACGGCCATCTAATCACTGCTGAAGACTTCGCCTTCACATTTAACTACTACAAGGATGGTCTACCATACGGCAATCCCAGTGGCGCTAGCGCCACTATTCAGTCCATGACAGCTGCATATGCAGCCGCACCATTCCAGTTCGTAGTCGAATTGGACACTGAGTCATTCTGGAACTTCGAGAATGTAGCATTTAGGACATTCCCGCTGCCACAGCATGTCATTGAGCCCTATGGCCTGGATGGATGGAATGAATGGGACCCAATCAAGGGTGGTGATCCGTACGTCGTACCCGGTCCGTTCACTGTGACGGAATACATCGACGCCGAGTTCACCGAGCTGACCCGCAGGGACTGGGCATATGGAATTGATCATCCAGAGCCCACCACAACGACAACGACAACGGAACCAACCACAGGTCCTACTACACCTCCGCCTTTTGATCCCACGCTGGCGATTGTTGGAGGTGCTGTTGGCGCCGCAGTGGTCATCCTAGTCGGTGGCTTTGTGCTTCTCAGACAGAAGTAGTCTAACCAATAGGGGACAACTGTCCCCACCCCCCTCTTTTTTTACATTACTCAATAGTCAAATCTGATTTGGATTTGCGCGAATCAGACTCCATTTAAAAGAGGACTCCTTGACTGACCAGAATCTCTGATGAAGATTGATAAATCTCGAGGAATGCTCATAGTAGTTTCGATTTTGCCTCTACTAATCGGGTCAATCATAGGATTTACTATTCTTGGGAACTCCCTCTTCAGTGATGTTGTTTCGAGCGCTGCCAGAAGCTATACAGCAGCTGAGCTGATTATTCAGGCACTCATCTCGACTTGCCTAGGGTCTGTAATAGTTCTATCACTTTTCTGGATGCTAGAGAGGAGATCCGCTCGAGGCCGCAGACTCATGGTTGCCTTCATTGTTTCCCCCATTCTCTCTCTGGTATTCTTCGTCCTGGGGCAGTCTCTACTTCTCATCCTTTTCAAGGGTACATCAAACACAATCTTACCAAGCATCATTTCATTAGGCTCACTTGCCGTGTTCATGTTTTCCATTGTGTTCATTCTGATAGATGCAATACCGCCACTCATGAGGAATCTTTTTGCTGCATTCTATGGAAGTACCTTTGGAACCTTTCTCGGAGTCGCTTTCGTCACCTCAAGCATGATGGTATTGATTTTATCTCTCGTAGTCGAGGACTACCTGCTCATAAGGTTCTCACCTGTCACAAAGGCCAACCAGATGAGTGAGAGGGCAGGTTCAGATCCTTTCGACTATACCAGAATCCAATCTCAAAGCATTGCAGTTGGGGCAGGTGACTTTGTTGCTTTCTCCATGATATCTACTCACGCCTTGCTATATTTCCCTCTATATGTCTGGGTCGCGACCATTGCTCTTGCTGTTATGGGCGTGATCATTAACGTCACCGTATTTCTAAAGGAGCATGAGCCACTCCCTGGAATTCCCATTCCCGCGCTGTTGGCTATCTATCCTTGGTTGCTTTATTTATTGGCGTATCTCCCATCTATTGGATAGGTCGATTTGATATGCCTGAAGCGTAAGGGAGATATTGAGCTGAACGCTTGGCAGGTACGGTGCAGCTAGATGCTTAAGAGTCGAAGAATCCAAGACTTGATTATAATCACAGTAATAGCTGCAGGTCTGTTCAGTGCAGCTCTTCTGGCGGGCAATGCAAGATATTACGGCGACAGCGTCGCACTTGCAGAATTCCTGGAAATCGATGTTGCTGATACTAGTGTTTCCAATATTGATCCGACTAATTATAGCATGAATCCCCGCATCTCATTCATCCTCAATTTCAAAGCTCCAGATGATGTGAATGGGGATGCACATCTTGCTTCTATTCGGATTTTAGTGCTATTGAACCAGCAATCAATAATATATGGCACATTCCTAAGGGAATTTCGTTTTCAACAGGAACCTTTGGACGCAGGCTATGATAAGAATCATTCAATTAGAAGTGATATTACAAATGATAATGACAAAGACATACTGTTTGGTGCGTACAATTCAGCAAACTGGACTTGGAGTCTTACAGTACGCTACACCTATTCTGTGATGAGTTCATCATCCACATATAGACGCACAATCGGTTTCGTCTATGAAGGGGTTACTCTTCTCTAACTCTCAGCCTTGCCTTCGTTTCGGATATTTCTGAAAATAAATTGAATCACTGAACAACTCTCGGATTCTCCTACTCTGTTGTATCTCTTCTTTAGAATGCACAGCAAGTCAGTCCCTAAGTCTTCTCTTCAGCTGTGCAATTCTCTCAACAGATAATGGATCAACTCCCAGGATTTCTGCTAATATCACTGATGCCATGTCCAAGTACATAGTGAATCCGAGGGCCTCCTCGATTCTTGAGTCAAATCTGAGATTCAGATGTTCCGGATAGCATCCATTCTCCTCGAAGATTGCGGCTGCGGATTCAAACCCATTTCTCGTTTTTTCGTCCTCTTCTCGGCTTCTCAGGAAGACTGGTGAAACGGGGTGATTTCTGCATGAGCGCGTACCTTCGATTCCATTATGATAAATCTCTGGAATCTCAGAGCTCGACGCAAAAATCTTTGAGTTCTCATTGAATTGACATTTTGCCCGATAGGCAACTGGAACTAGATGTTTCCATCCTATGAACCATGGAATCTTGTTCTGGAGCTCGGCCGCCAACTTCTCTGGCATCAAAGACGCTCCATTCCAGTCTGGTTGAAGTTGCTCGAGTGCATCTGCAATTCTATTCAAGTCCGACCTTTCAGTTCCAATCAGGAGTTCCAGAAGAGGGAGCAGACCTGA
>JASFEL010000163.1:0-3763 GCA_050124855.1 Candidatus Thorarchaeota archaeon
TTGCTGCAACATCGTCCATGTTGAAAACATTCCGTCCATCTACAATCACAGGTGTCCGCATAGCTGATTTGATCTTGTCTAAGTCGAGTGAGAAGTATTCTTGGTGCTTGGTGACTAGTGCCAGACAGTCCGCATCCTTTGCGGCCTTCATGATGTCTGTTTCTATCTTTTGAGGTCCAAACTCCCAACTCTGAGCGTAAGGGTCATGTAGTGTAACCTCTGCCCCCTTAGCTTGGAGGGCTCCCACTAGGGTCGCGGCAGGAGTGTTTCTGGTGTCATCAGCGTTCTCTAGGTATGCTACGCCCAAGATAGTGACTTTGGCATCTTGAATCGACAATCCCTTTGCATAGAGAGCATTCTCGATAAGTTCAGACATATGGACCGGCATGTGGTTGTTGATTCTTCTTGCCAGAGAGATGAACTCGGGTTCAACCTTCCATGTACCGTACTCGTACAAGCCATAGCGGAGCAGCCATGGATCCTTAGGTAGACAGTGTCCTCCAACACCAGCACCAGGAATATGCATCATCCTGTCGTGTCTAGCGTTAATCAACTCGATAATCTCGTAGATATTGACTCCTAGGCTCTCAGACACTAGGGCCATTTCATTCGCGAACGCGATATTGACATCGCGATAGCTATTCTCAATAGTCTTCGACAGCTCAGCACTCAGTGTGTCTGTAGTGTAGATCTTCTCTTTGACGATCTTAGAGTATAGCTCGACAGCTCTCTCCGTGCCTTTTGGAGTGATGCCACCCACTACTCTCGGCATGTTAATGATGAACTCGAGAAGTTTGCCTGGCATGACACGCTCGTAGGAGAATGCCAGGTCGAAGTCTTTTCCTCCCTTAAGTCCTGACTCCTTCTCGATAATTCTCTGCACGACGTTCTCAGTGGTTCCAGGCGCAACAGTCGACTCGACAATAACAAGAGCGCCCTTTTTGATACGCTTACCAATGTTCGAGCTGACCTCGCGTAGAGAGTTGTAGAGGGGCATATTCTGTGCGTCAGTGGGTGTCTGCACATCAATCAGAATGATGTCTGCGTCTTTCAACACTTCAATATCATCTGTGACGCTGAAACTGCCCTTTTTTACTACCCTAGCAATGAGTTCATCCAGTCCTGGCTCAACTCCCTCAAATGGGGACTTGCCGCTGTTAAGGACATCAATCTTCCACCCGGAGCGTTTGGACCTTCTCTGTAGACCCAAGACCTCGTAGCCATCAACATCAGCAATCAGGGCGGCAGCGGGAATGCCGACATAGCCCATGCCAATCACAACGACTTTTGTCATCATAATTCCTCTGGCTGTCTTAGGAAGCCAACATAGTGGCGACATCTGTGCGCCCTCAATCAATACTGAAAAAGGTTGCCCATTGACTACGAGTGTACTAGGACATCTATTGGACTATGTCACATCAACCACATCAGAGACTCTCTTGACGGATTTATCGAAGAAGTTTGGATCATCGATGTGTAGCTGAATAGCTTCCTCTGGACATACTTCAATGCAGCGTCCACAACCTCTGCACTCATCACTGATCACAGCACGGTCATTGACAAGACTGATTGCGTTCACAAAACAGACCCCTTCTGTGCAAGTGCCACATCCAACACAGGCATCTGTCACTTCCACTCGGACGCCTTCCATTTTGGTTATTTTTTGCGCAATGTCAGGATTTATGTCCTGAAGAGCGCGCCAGAGACAACAACATGGACAACAGTTGCAGACTGTAAGAAGCTTCTCTCCAGGGTTCGCATCAAGCCACACAGCATCTAATTTGTTCCGTCCAATGAGATGGACTAGACCTTCATCATCACATTTTCTGATGTATTCGTGTGCTTCTTCCTTCGTAACTGCTCGTCCAAGCTGAGGATTGATGCCCTTTGCAGCTTCTCCAAGAAATAAACATCCGTAGTCTATCGGATAGTCTCTGCATTTCAGCGAATCACGACAAATACAGAAGTTCATAATCCAATGAAAGCTCGCCTTGTCGATGAAGTGATGTACAATCTGGGATGGCAACACTGTTTCATCAGGTTGCGCGACATCTTGGTTGATAGCAATGACCTTCTTGGCCACACTATTCTTGGGTAGGTAGATGATGTCGTCACCTTGGAAAAGCATGTAGTCGATAATCCTGCCAATGATCGGGATTTTGGTCGCCTTGGCAATCATTTGTACATTAGGGAAGGTCTTCTTCAGTAACTGAACAAACCACAATGGACGCGCCATAATGATGGATTCGACCTTCTACTGATATTGTTTCCTACTTGGAGGTATCTTGCATGCTTGGGATTAGGTTAATAGCGCAGTTGTAGGGTTAATAGGGCGATGACAGTTCAAGAGATTCTCCTCCTAGGCAATCCTCGTCTCTATGAGGTCTCCGAGCCAGTGCTGAAAGAGGATATCGCCATAGTTCAATCAGTCATCCAAGACCTACACGAAACAATGATGGAGTTTAGGCACAAATATGGGGCAGGAAGAGCTATCGCTGCGCCGCAGATAGGGGTATTGAAACGAGTGATCTACATGCAAATCGATGGGCCTATTACGTTCATCAATCCTATTCTTGATAACTTGAGTGAAGAAATGATTGAGGTCTGGGATGATTGCATGTGTTTTCCTGAGCTGCTCGTCAAAGTTAGGCGACATAAGAGCTGCACAATTCAGTATCGGGATATGAACTGGAATCAGAAAGCGATAGACCTTGAAGACTCGCTATCAGAGCTCATACAGCATGAGTATGATCATCTGGATGGAGTTCTCGCAGTGTCTAGGGCAATTGATTCCAAGTCTTTCGCAATTCGAGGGCAAGTTACGCCAGGAGTCGTACAGGACTGAGGCATTTAACATCGCATAACCATAGCCTCTTATGCTTGATTTTCCAAATCGATGCATGAGGATAAGAGAGTGAAGGCTGCTAGGGTTCTCATCATTCTATTGATCTTAGCTGGAGTTGTCATTACTGCACTTGGTGCTATCTATGGATGGTGGCTTGGACAACTCATCTTTCAGAACACGTATGAGGCAAAAGCTAGCGTCAATTTCTGGGAAACATGGACCTTAGAGTGGAACTTGTTCTATGCAGCCATACTCCTGACACTACTTAGTATGGTTTCTAGTTTTATCACCTTTCAACGGTCGACCTTCATCTCATTCATGTCTGCACTATCACAGACTGGAGGAATTGTTAAGAGACTAGAGATGCGCACTGCCTTCTTCTGGCGCTTAATCCAGGTTGGAGGGCTATTCATATACTACGTAGCCACTGGCGGTTATTCCGTGACAGGACAGAACGTAGCGTTCCTCATGATGCTGATGGCGGACGGGTCAATATCCATCTCTCCAGGGGAAGTGAACACACTGTTTGCGCTCCCATTTGCTGCAAACACGTCATCAGAAACTGTTATCGCTCTTATACCAGCGATGGAGGCCTACCAACTATACATGGGTCTTATTGCAACCTTCATCGTTTTCCTGGCTGCCCGAATTGCTCTCAGTCTTGTAACTGACCTTATGTTGGCTAATCGCGACATCTTCGTCGTAATTTCCAAGGGCCTCTTCGTAGTGGCAATGGTGATTATCTTAGAGATACTTAGCGTACCGATGTGGACAGTGAACGCAGGCACCTTTCTGACTTATACAGCCCTCATAGTGGCACTTGTTGCCTCATTCTTTGGTGCATTACTGTTCATGTTCATGCGAATGCGTTCAGGGGATCTTCAACAGCGGCTCCGTGGCAAGATAACTCAGCTTGAA
>JASFEL010000164.1:0-3737 GCA_050124855.1 Candidatus Thorarchaeota archaeon
GGTGCTCATGACATGGCATCAAGAAGATATGATGAACTTGCTGAAGAGTTCAGAACGAGGGGTTATGCTCGTTTGGAGTTGCTTCCTTTGGGAGTTTGGAAGTATGATGCATATGGCATAGGCATTGTCTGGAATGATGACTGCATGGTATCTGAGGATCAAGAGAAACCACGTTACCTAATCCTCCAACCTGATGGACGGCTGTACACGAGATGGGACACTAAGGCGTCGGTGATATTCTAGGCAAATCACTCTGATTAAGAACGCACCTGATTCGAACAAAGAAGGAGGAGTATATAATTGGAAGACAAAATGAGACTTACAAAGGGACTCGGTTGAGATTACTAATCTAGAGCGTCTTGAGTTTCATTATATGAGTTCTTTTCTTTCTATATCCATCTCCGCTGACTCAAGGGATTGGTCTAAAGGCACTAATACGGGGGATCATTGATGCAATCATTGCATTGTTCACTAATTTTCTAGCAACTCCCCAAGATTGATATTCAACCAGTCTGATAGTTCCGGATTATGAATTCGGAAACTAATCAAGAGGTATATTCCAGCAGCGGCTCTCCGATTTCCTTTTCCTATTTGAAGAAGTTCAATCTGTCAGCTGGAGTCCTCCATTTAATTACTGGAATGCTGATGCTGTTCCTTGGTCTGACTCTAGAATGGTCCCAAGATGTCTACACTATCTACCTCGATTTCGAAATAGTGAGTCTTGACCCCTTTGAGTTCCTTGTCCAGCCAACACCAGTGGTTCTGTTCACATTGACTAACATTGGAGTCATACTGGCGTCATTTCCCTTAATGTCTGCGCTTGCTCATTTCTTGATTGCGTATCCATTAAATGAGAGATATGTTGCAAATCTTGAGAAAGGAATGAACCCCTACCGGTGGTATGAATACTCTGTATCAAGCTCAGTTATGATATTCCTGATCACATTCCTCCTAGGAATTTGGGACTTCTGGTCCCTGGTGATGATTGTTGTTCTAAATGCCATGATGATCGGATTTGGATATCTAATGGAAATAATCAACCAGCACACAGAGAAGACCAGTTGGAGTTCATTCATCTTGGGATGTGTGTCTGGCGCAACTCCGTGGGTAGTGCTATTCGGATACTTTGCTGCTGTAATTGGCGTTACTGAAACTCAACCCCCGACATTTGTGTACATTATCATCTTCATGTACTTCTTCCTCTTCAACATTTTTGCATTGAATATGTTCCTTCAATACAAGAAAGTGAGCAAGTGGAAAGACTATCTTTATGGAGAAAGAATCTACATACTACTCAGTCTGATTGCAAAGACCCTGCTAGCATGGATAGTATTCGCTGGGATATTTGCACCATTCTGACTAATGGGAGTTGGCAGAGATACTTCTGCCAGCTTTCTTCTCTTTTCACAGACAATCAATTTTCCTTTTGTCAGCAATCTTCTCTTACTATTATCTAATCCAGAAGCTCTCTCCATGTATGTACAACTCTTGTAGCCCCCTCATCCATGAACTGCTTGACCGTATACTTCTTTGAGATGCAGAGCCCAATTCTTTCAGGAACATTTTGAACTGAGTATATTATGAAGTATCCTGGATAGTCGTCCACTGCTCTGGTCACTCGATGTGTCTTACTAATCTCACCAAAGAGTCGAGCTCTTGCCTCAACAAGTGTTGGACCAGTACCCAATCCTCTAGTGCGAGAAAAGTCGCTTGAATGATACATCACTAAGTCAGTATTCTCAGTTGGGAATTCAAACTCTCTCAGCTGACTTAATGTGAATTCCCTTGTGCCTTCTAATCTCCCTGTTAAGTACACAATCTTCGAATCAGAACTCCAGGCATGAAGCACCTCAGATGCGTCTGGAATTGGTCTGTCTAATCTAGCTAATTCATATCCCATTTCATCTTCACATAGCAATAAATCCCAGAAACGCTGCTGGAACTCACTCATTCGCTTCTTCTGATCATCGGAGGCATACTTCATGAACACATCACCATGGCTGAGTGTTTCAATATCCTCCATTGACACTTCCGAATCCAATAGTACCTTCCAAACTCCATGCAATCTATGCCTGGTTTCAATAAGCGTATCATCAATATCTACGACTGTGCTCATATCTCCGCCTCTATCATTGGAAGGTTAACTCCTATCAGAAGAATCCTTCGTGCCCTCATCACTCATCGTTTCCGAGTGGAGGTTCCATATTGATGTGTGTTCGCGAATGACAATAGTGAGTAACAGATGAAGTATGGGATAAACATCCCCAACTTCGGTTGGTTTGGAGATGTCAACACTTTAGTTGAGATTGCTGTAGAGGCTGAAGATGCTGGCTGGGATGGCTTCTTCTTGTGGGACCATATGCTAGTCTTCAAACAAGAGGATATGGTTCTGCCATTCGCTGACCCCTGGATTACGCTAGCTGCTATCGCATGCAATACCAAACGAATTCAATTTGGTCCTCTTATTGTACCATTACCGCGAAGGCGACCCTGGAAAGTGGCCAGAGAGGCAATCACTGTTGACCATCTATCAAAGGGGCGACTGATTCTTGGAGTTGGGATTGGAGCACCTCCAGATGTTGAGTTTGAGTATTTTGGCGAGGAATCAAGTGAAAGGATCCGCGCAGAGATGCTAGATGAAGGCCTAGAGATTATCACAGGTCTCTGGTCAGGGGAGAAGTTCTCGTACAAAGGCAGACACTATCAGCTTCAAGAGATGACATTTCAACCTATGCCAAAGCGCGAAACGGGAATTCCCATATGGGTTGGTGGCGGCTTTCCTCACAAGGCCCCCTTCCGTAGGGCTGCTCGATATGACGGAGTTTCACCTGTGCACTCGAATTGGCCAGACTTACTCATGCCGAATCATCTAAAGCAAATACTGGAAATCGTGGAAGCCGAGCGAGGAAATCTGAATGACTATGATATTGTTGTCTGTGGAGATACTACTGGTACCGATTCCACATCAGATAAAGTAATGATCGAATCATGGGCAGAGGCTGGAGCGACGTGGTGGCAGGAGAATATCAACGGGATGCGTGCTGAGATAGATGACCTGCGTGAGAGGGTAAGAAGAGGTCCGCCCTCAATGTGACAATTGAAAATTGCTGCACACAATGGAGTCACTCTGTATTACTCGATGATTTATGGATGAGAGAGAAATCTAGGTGGCTGCCTAGGTAAGCATCCCATAGCCTCGGCAAAACAGAAAACTGCATTGTCTTGGTGTCCATACCTAAACAAGCCTAGGCTACAGAACTAAGTCTTGCCACCCCGACAGCCGCTTTTTCTTTTGCAAATCCCCCTGATAAGGGTTCACTCTGGTTCAAGAAGTTGCTATTCGAGAAGGAATCTTCTCTCATTTGACAGCAAGAGGATACGCCAAATGTATATCTAAGATTGATACTTATTGCAGGACATTATTCCAATATATAGGAGTCGATTGAATTTGAAAACGTGTCCGAAGTGTGGGAAAGCAAATGATGTGATGCGGAAGTTCTGTCGGGCCTGTGGAGCCTCTCTCATGAAGAAGGAGGAACCAGAACCTGAGCCAGTTTCTGAGCCAGAGCCCGAGCCAATTGCAGGAGCGCCTGTCGACTCAGATGATGCGCCACTAGTACGTCCCAGCGAAGTTGCTTCTGCTGTTGTCGATGAGGTTGACGAACCATCAGTTCCTGAAGATTCGACCGAAGAGATTGAGTATGAAGTCGAGGAAATTGAGAAAGAAGTTGAGGATG
>JASFEL010000165.1:0-3733 GCA_050124855.1 Candidatus Thorarchaeota archaeon
GCTGACCAGATAGGCCTAGGCGGAGCCTGGGTAGATGGTCACAGCGACCCAGATGACTACGGCATCAACAACAAAGGCAACCAGTCTTGGGGCCTTCATCTCAACTACGACAAAGACGTAGGTTGGAAGAAGATGCTTGGCGAAAACTCCGCCATCGGTATCGACCCAAGTCTACAGTTGTTCTACCTGCATTGGTCCAAGACCATCAATGGAGAGAAGACTACATGCAAACCCATTGAATGGGAGCCTCAATATGATTATCCTGAGGTCACCACTAACTGCATTGGTAGAGAGGAATGCAAGACTGAGAAGACTTACAAGACTCAGAATGTAGACTCTCTCGTTGCTGGTGTAGGACCTAAAGCCTACTTCGCACTTGGTAGATTTCAGATCTATGGTCTGGCAGCCATGGGCTACGCCCTTCAGGACGGAGCACAAGATGATGCAGCCGGGATCCTACAGGCTGGCGTCTCAGCTCAAATTACTAAGAACTTTGGGCTATCATTAGACCATTCCGAAGTATTCGTCAATCCATTTGGGGAATATGACCGCTTTGATGTTACAGCTCTGAATGCAGTCTTATTCTTCTAGGTCTACGGACATCGTGGCAACCAGCCAAGGAAGGAGGGAGTCCGCTACTTGAAATATAGGCGCTGGAAGAGTCTCCGGAAATACTGCGCAGGTCTCTGTTGCGCAGCGCTACTGAGCATGGCTGCATGCTCAGGTGTAAAGGCCGTCAACGGAGCCTGGTGGGACTGCGTTAACAACCCCCATTTACCAGGCTGCACCGATACTATCGGTGGTGAAGGCAATGGCACTGGCAGTGGCTGTACAGGGTAATGGTCGGTTGGGGGTGTGCCTGTACGATGAGGTGGACGGCACACTGAAAATACAGTCACGTTAATAATTAACGGGGTTGGGGAGCGCAACCGATGGCTCCCCTTTTTTTCAAAAGGAAATGTTATGAGAAATATACTCATACACCTAGCATGTCTGGGAATAGCAATCTGTCTTGCTCTTTTTGTTACAGGACAGATTAACAAGCTAGCCTATGGCCATGTGACCACACCAGCTAGCCCATACCCATTAGAGTCTATTGTTACTCCTACGAAGACCTATCACTGCGAAGTAATTATCCCCGTAGCTAAGCTAATAAAACAGTACGGCGATGATACACGCATCATGCGTTATGTAGATGAAGACGCAGGAGTAGTAATATACTTTACGGTTAATGATACTGGTGAATTGGTCACCAGCATGCACCCAATACCAATTGGAAACCTGTCCATCTATAGAAACCTATACAAGAGGTATGCAAAATGATAGGCCTAATCATCGAATTAGTCGTAACTATAGGATGCTTCTATGGAGGCCTCATCTGGCTGGGTCTAATGACCAGCTGGAAGGTAGCTTTTGCTTTGTTTCTTATTCTAGCAGGCTTTGGTCTTCATCTGGACTACATCTTCCTACAAAGAAGAAACCTCCGCAGAGAAATAAAACTCCTGATACTTGAGGATCTTTCTCAGATGGTTGTAGTGCATCCAGATATGGAAGCCGATCTTGAGGCAATGGACGAGAAGAATCTACACTAGGAGGTAGTCATGGCCAAAGCCCTAGTCATCAAGATGCAGTCCTACAAGGAGTATAAATCAGGTCTTCTCACGAAGAAAGAGTGTGTCGAGGGCAGAACTCTTTTTCGGGATGATACTCTGGCCGATATACGACACAACAGAGCACTAGATAGGGCCCTAGATGAGCTATTCGGTGAGGTACAGGAGCACAACCAGAGGATTGGGAAAGTAAGAGATTGGAGTAAAGCTCCACATCACAAGCACTGTTGTTGTGATAAATGTGCCCCCACAAGGGAAGACCTTCACAGGAAGGTAAAAGACTTTAATAAAGAGGTAGAGCGGCGCTATCAGCTGGATACTGAGAGCCTTGCTCCCTCAGATTGCGAACCAGAATGATAGCATTTATCTTAAAGCTAGCACTCATTATCTTTGTAGGAGTGCTATGTTTTATCCACCGAAATGAGGAGCACCATGAATCCTAAAGAGCTAATGGAGCAGGTAATCGTAGGCTCCCAGCAGCATGGCGTGCTAGCCACTCCTGTTCACAGTGTAGGAGATCTATTTATATTTATCGGCCTACTTGTATGTATAGGAGCTATAGGCATTTATGCCGCATACAGGATATTTAAGGAACTGTTCTAATGAAGACAAGACGATTCCTAATATATGTTGTGATATTACTCTGTATTGGCTGGACACATCAGATATACTCTGTATGGTGGCCTCAATACAAGCAAATGAGATGGGAAGCATCTCCTATGTATCAAATGCAGCAGCACTTCGCCCAATTAGAAACCCTTCGCGAGAAGGCTGGACAGAAGTATATCCTTAACTTTAAGGACAAGTGTAAGAAGTTTGGTGAAGATATGAAGCTCTTGAAGAGTATCGAAAATGATCCAAACTTCGATGAGCCTTTTAAGAATCACCTCAGGCTACAACTATACTACCGACAATTCGTCCTATTTGAGCAATGGCTCACCTACGACAGACTCCTATTCCCATATGGCTACGATCTCAGTATTTCGTTTCATTACTACAAAGATATCAAACCAAGGAGCATTTGATGTATATCAAAGAATACACAATTTATGTGAATGAGAAAGATGAAGTGGTTAAAATGGTATCTGGTCACGTCCTCGAAGATGTTGATTGCTATGCAGCAATGATTAATCTCGGCGACAAAGTCGAACTTATCAGAGTGAGGGATAAAGAATGAAAGCCGACGTTTATACCGATGGCAGCTGTGCTGTCAACCCCGGGCCCATGGGAGCTGCCGCTGTTGTACTTATCCGTAAAGACAATGGAGATATTCAGTACAAGCAGCTTATGTCTAAATCTTACGGAGACGGCACCAACAATAGGGCCGAGCTGCACGGAGTCATTCTCGGACTTAGCATGATTGGAAAAATGCGTCGTCCTGAATACGAAGTGACTGTATACTGCGATAGTCAATGGGTTATTGGTGCTCTTAGTGGTACCTTCAAAAAGGTAACAAAGAACCTTGATCTACTTAGTCTGGCAGCTGGCCTTGCAATTGAATATAAGTCCTGCCAATTCGTCCACGTAAGTGGCCACGCAGGACACAAGTGGAATGAGCTAGTGGACTCTTATGCTGTAGCCGCTAGGACAAGCGGTGTCGGAGTGAAACTCGACAACTTCTATATGCCTAAGGAGATCCCTATACCAACTACAAGCTTCAAGGAGAAGTTATGAGAAGCTATCTTGCACTAGAATTAATAGCTGCTATCTACGTCTGTGTAGCCATGCTTGCAGGAGTAGAGGGCAAAACCCCCGGCGCTATCCTGTTTATGATAGTTGCCGGCTACTACCTAATTAGAGCACTCCTAAAGTATGAAAAGGAGAAACCTAATGTTAAGAAAACTACTGATAGGCTTGGTGCTGGTATTAATACTAGCAGTGTGCGGATGCGCGACCGCTTCCTTCGTACCCGAGAACACGGCGACATCAGCCTCGGCTAAGACAGGCAAGGGAGACTTCAACTGTGAAGTGCCCGAAGGTCGCAGCTATGACTGCTATTCTGACGAAGAATGCAGGGAATACTGGTCCGGCTACAATGCAGTAATACAGCACCGCTTTGAGATGCTCGAGAAGCATGGGTGGTATGACACCCCTGTACAGATTGTGTATATCAATCTGTGGGC
>JASFEL010000166.1:0-3730 GCA_050124855.1 Candidatus Thorarchaeota archaeon
TCTACATGAAATGCATATTCGAGACCACGTTCAAGAATTCGGTTCCATAGTGGACAGGATTTCACAAGAATTTCCTTACCTTTAAGATCCACTTCCAGGCCGATAGCTGAGAAGAGTGCCGCAGCTGTCTTTGCAGCAGATTCCGGCCCATTTGTTCCATCCGCCTCTGCTTTCTCTTCACCCATCTGCCTGAATCCTCTGGCATAACCTTCATGCATCGAGAGTGGTCCTACATTATCACGTAGACCCCACCAAAGGCCATCCAAGAACGTGATGAATCCCTTTCTCAATATCTCAAGTTCACTCAATCATCTTCACCTCTACTTCTCGAATGGCACTCCCCACTTGTCCAAGAAGGCAATCTCTTCCGGCATCTGTCGAGGTGGTCCCAATGTCCTTTCTGACACAGGATACCCGAGGGTAAGACAGAGGATTGGCACCCAGTGTGGATATGGAATACCGAGCCTCTCTGAGATTGCTCCTACATCATCGAAGTGGTCCAACTGGACTGAGGAGACACAACTTCCAATCCCAAGTGCAGCTGCTGCTAGGGCCATATTCTGCATCATCATTGAGCCTGCAATGACAGCGTGTCTGGGCGATGACCAACCATAGACGCCACCTGTGCCTCTGAGGGTGGCTTGCGAGTTGCCTACGTGAGTCTGATCGATTGCTAGAACCAGAAGTACGGGTGCCCCATTCGTTTCTGGCTCCCCTTTGATGTATTCGAAGCGCTTTCCTGTTATTAGAATATCAATAGTGCGCTCTAAACTCACTCTGGATTTAATATAGCTGAGACGACGTTCTATCTCCTCCCTCGGGGTAGCCCGTCCGAACAGCTCAATCGTCCTGTCTACAGCAATCTGACCAATGAACTTCTGGATTTCCTTGTTCCTTACTACAATAACTCTCCAAGGCTGTTGATTCTCAGCACTTGGAGCATAGCCGCCCGCCTCTATGATCTTGTAAATGAGCTCGTCAGGGACATCCTTTGATGTCACATAGTCACGTATAGCTCGACGACTCTTGATCATCTCGATTGTTTCATTATCATCCAAGATGGTTTCACTCCAACCAACATGGTGTGTGATGAATGGGCTTCAAACTCTGATGTTTAAATCATTTAGCTTCTGTCAGCTTTCCTTCAAGTTCTCAAATGAGTACAGGATTTGAATCTTCGAAAGGATTAGATAGTCTGTCTCTGTGAAGTTACTATCACTCTAGCCTATTTGGAGGTCGTTACGAATTAAGGCTGATTCTAATATGGGAGAAAAATCACGGATAGCATCGATTCGACTTGCAGCGATTATTACCGCCATCTTCATAATTCTCATGCTATCGATGACGTCATTGAATCTCTCATTGCCAACTGAGAGCTATTCACCTTTTCACGGCTTTACTGCCGTACAGACCATCACCATGACGATCATTGGCATGATGAGCTTTATCGCACTGATACTGATTGAAGACCGAGGAGCGAGTTTTGATACGAAAAGCATCATGTTTGTCTTTGCAGTTGTCATGCTGTCCTTCTTGATTCAATATGCTGCTGATCCAAGGCAACTGCAGCAGTTCAGTCTGGCTTTTGCGTTGCTCTTCTTCCTACCTGGTAACATTCCGATTATCGAAGCTCCCTATTTTACAACGATTTTCCTCTTGCCGCTATTCGTATATGGTGGTATTTTGGGACTCCTTCTGAGCTTTCTCTTATCAGCTGACGATCAAGTGAAGCAGAGATCACGCGACTCCATCCTTGCTGATTTTGCGTTTAGAAGCCTCTTTGTTGTCCTCATCGGTCCTGCAATACTTGCACTACCTCTAGTGTTTGTGATTAGCTTACTTCAAGCAACTCCTTTTCCCTTCTTCCCGTTTTATGGGGAAGGAACAGTCGGTTCGATGCTTGTCGTATCAGTGATTCTAGGTATGTACCTCTCCGCAAGACTGGTTAGTAACTTTAACACCGCCAACCTGAAGGAAATCTCGAAGACACCTCCTTCCAAGATAGCATCAGTGGTGATAGAAGTCATCGCAGTCTATTCGTGCACAACTGCAGCGTTCTCTCTCATGGGTGGTCTTTTGACAGATGGAAATCCATTACCATTACTACTGCCCCTAGACTATGTCATCCTCACGCTTCTTGTGACTATACCATTGGGTCTACTAATAGCGAGGGAGAGACTATTCCCAGTTCGAAAACAGCCGCAAGTGTAGGGAATGGATAGTTTCTACACTGCAATACCCAACCTACGGTATAGGTGCATCTTGACCGTCGTACTTTACATTGAAGCCAGTGTCTAGATTGACGCTCTCCTTCAATATTCGGCCACTAGCAACTACTCGCTGAACTTGGTTTGTTCCTTCGTAAATCTGCAGAAGCTTTGCGTCACGCATTAACTTCTCTGCTGGATACTCGGAAATGTAACCATATCCACCCATTATTTGGACTGCATCTATAGCGTTCTGCATAGCTGAGTCAGCGGCGAAGAATTTGGCAAAGGCTGAGTCCTTTGAGTTGTCGTGTCCTTGATCAGCAAGCCATGCAGCATAACGAGTTAGGTGCCTGGAGGCTGCTGTCCTAGCACCCATATCAGCAAGCATGAATGAAATGCCTTGGAATCGGCCTATCGGCTTTCCGAACTGATGGCGAATGTTGGCAAATTTCGCGGCTTCATCAAGAGCCCTTTGTGCAACACCTGTGGCAATAGCAGCAATCCCTGCACGGGTCTTGTCCAAGGTCATCATAGCAATCTTGAAGCCCTCGCCTTCCTTTCCGACTAAAGCATTCTTGGGTACCCTTACATCTTCAAAGATGACCTCCGACTGGACTGAGTTCAGTTGACCGAGTTTATTCTCGATATGTCCAATCTTGACCCCCTTCGTCTTAGGAACCATGAAAACAGAGAGGCCTTTGTGCTTTAGTTCAGGTTGAGTTGAAGCAAAGACTGTGAAAAGCGATGCCTGTGGCCCGTTAGTAGCGAAACACTTCAGACCGTTGATAACATATTCATCACCGTCTCGGACTGCTCTAGTGGCAACTGCCGCAGCATCGGAACCAGCTTTCCTTTCTGTTAGACAAAACGATCCAAACTTCGCATCTTTGCCAGTTATCAGAGGTTCGACATACTCTTTCAGCTGTTCGATAGTTGCCCCAATGACTAGTGGCGCAAAAGCAAGATTATTGCACATGATAGAAGTCGCTATCCCCGCACAGCCATACCCTGTCGCTTCTGAGACAAGGGTTTCTGAGAACAACGAAAGCTCGGGCCCTCCTGCCTCTTTTGGAATGTGCAGATTCATGAGGCCGGCTTCATAGGCCTTTTGTACGACTTCCTTGGGAAAATCGTTTCGTTTCTCAAGCTCGATGGCTTTGGGAGTGATATGTTCCTTAGCAAACTCCTTCGCTCTTTCAAACAGTTTCTCATCTTTCTCAGACAATGAAAAGTTCATGATTGTCCACTCACTGCTTTCGACTTCAATTCCGCTATAAAATCCCTTGGTAGTGTTCTGAATTCCTCCCGTTTGTCAGAGTTTTTATAGAAGAAGCTTGGTGCTCGACTCATTGAAAAATAGGTGGAATCCAAAAGGTGCCACTAAAGAATACACGCATTGTAAGTGGGGCCCAGACGAAGTTTGGGAACCTAGATGGAATTACTCAGAGAGAGATGTTTGCGGAGGCCGTCGATAAAGCTACAGTGGATGTCGGTATACCAAAGAAGGACATCCAGGCTGC
>JASFEL010000167.1:0-3722 GCA_050124855.1 Candidatus Thorarchaeota archaeon
GAAGACTGACCTGCTTGGCACACTTGTCACTTAAGACTCTTCACCCATGACACACGCTAACAGCTTCTTCACAACTTATATCAGCATTGCCGCACCAAGCGGATGTTGAACCTTGAGTCTCTAAACTATACCACTCGGAGGTACTGAAAAGATGGCAAAGGTAGTGATTTACACCGCACCCGAATGTCCTCATTCAAAGAAGCTAAAGCAATTCCTCTCGGAATCTGGGAATGAAATTGAGGAGAAGTGCATTCTTACCAATCCCAAAACCTTAGCTGAGCTTATTGAGGTCAGTGCTCAGAGAGCTATCCCGACAACAGTGCTTGGAGAAGATGTGTTTGTAGGTTTTGATAGACGGACTGAGAGAAGGCTCAAGCGCAAATTGGGAGGCTAAGAGGATGTACGATCTAGTTGTTATTGGTTCAGGTGTAACAGGCTTTGGAGCCGCGATGTATGCAGCTCGATTGGACCTTTCTGTAGCAGTAATTGGCGATGTTGATGGAGGCACAATCACACTTACTGACGATGTTGCCAACTACCCAGGATTCAAACAACTCACCGGGAAAGAACTGGCTGATAACCTCAAGACTCACGCCCTTGACTATCCCGTTACAATTGAAACCGGCTTCGTGGAGGATGTATTTCGAGATGACCAAGACTTCTTCTATGTAATTACATCTAACAAGACGTTTCTTTCCAAGTCTGTGCTCTTTGCAACAGGGATGAAGGAACGTGAACTAGAGGTTCCCGGTCATGATGAATTGCGGAATAAAGGCGTTTCTTACTGTGCTCTGTGCGATTCCCCTCTATTCAAGGACAAGACAGTTGCTGTTGTAGGTGGAAGTGACAGTTCTGCAAAGGAAGCATTATTGCTCGCCAAGTACTGCCCAAAGGTCTACATCATCTACCGAAGAGAGAAGATTCGTCCTGAACCGATCAATGCCAGAAGAATTGAGAATGAACCTCGGATTGAGGTCATTTCTAAAACTAATGTTACCGAGATTCTTGGAGAGTCCCGTGTCACAGGTGTAAAACTAGACAAGCCTTACAATGGATCTGATACGCTCCCTCTTGATGCAGTCTTCATTGCAATTGGAGGAATTCCTTTCTCTGATTTGGCAAAGAAGCTTGGTGTTGAGACCAATGAAAAAGGCGAGATAGTCATCGATCGTTCAAGTCGCACAAACATTGAAGGAGTATTTGCAGCTGGAGATGTAGCCGACACTGAGTTTAAGCAAGCCATCACTGGAGTTGCAGAAGGAGTTCATGCCGCATATCAAGCCTACAAGTATGTTAATGAGAAGGAATTCGCCTTCACCTGTGAAGAGAATGTCTAAGGGGTCTAATTTCCGAGTGCGATTCGCCATGGATAGAGCTCTGCGTGGAACACCTTGGCTTGAACAGCAGGGTCATTCTGCATTATTTCCATTGCTTCCTCATTTGATTCAGTTTGAATGATTGACAATCCGATCAAGACTTCACTGAACCTCCCCGCCATTATCAGAATGCCTTTCTTCAGTAAATCCTCGAGGTACTCGAAATGCTCTCCAACTATCTTTTCGGTACCCTCTTCTCCATAGGCAGGTGCTGGCCTAAGTATGATCACATAGGACTGTTTCTCCAGGGCAATCACCTCAATTTAGCAGATCAAGATTACTTCTATTCACCAATAGCCTCGAACAGCTTCTCAATGAACATCGCCGGCGGAGTTAATCCTTCAACAGATACTGTTTCATTGAAGATAGTCTTGGGCACTCCGAAGACTTCGTATTTCTGTGTAAGCTCCTTAAATTCAAGTGATTCAATCATATCTGACTCGATAAGCGGGTTCAGTACGGCTGCTTGATTTGCAAGACGGACCATTCCAGGGCAGTATGGACATTGAGGTGTTGTGAAGACCTTGATGTGAATTGGCTTGTCAATTGCTCGTATGTCTTCAACTATATCTGGTGGCAATTGAGTTGATCCCATCGAGACGTCAACAATTGTCCCGATTAATGCTCCGAATTCATGACCTGCTGCTATGCCATAGAATTTGATCTTGTAAGGCCATTCACCGTGAAGAACTGTCGCTGGGACATGCTCCACACCAAACTCAGATGCTTTGCCCTCTCCTAGCGGACCATCGTGAATCTCAAGCTTGATTTTATCAGATAATTCCGATATCTGTTCGGCCATACTCTTAACGTCACTACAGTATAAGCACTTCTCCTCCTCAATGAAAACATGCATGGCGACTTCATGCACCATGGGTTCGAAGAGCTCCATTACCTGTGCTTTAGTTTCATCATCAATCTCTACAACCATTTTGAACAGGCCTCTACTGAGACCTGACTGCATTTCTAGAATATAATCGCTTTGCTCCAGCAGAAAATGGCTACTTGGCTATTATAGGCTCTTGATAATGTCCACGATAGCCTTTCCTTTGATCTTAGTGACTCGGAGTACATACATCGAAGTTTCTAGCATGAAACTCTCGCCTTCAGCAACATTTTCCATGACATTCTTACCCATAGGACCGTTGAGATAATTGGAGTACCGATGGACAACTCTTTCCTTATTATTGCCCTTTTGATCATCATATGCCACTGGCATACCATCCTTGTCATTAACTAAGGCGGGGCGGAATTCAGCATTCAAGACTGAAATCTAGGGTATATATATTGTCCGTGTATTGGCATGTAGAATCCATGTATATTGGTGGAGCTAGATATTCGTAGAAGGCATCGCTAAGTCCAGGAGAGTCTACCGTCTTCGAGTAGCTCCTCAAGCGCATAGGGTTTGCTCTTTTGTGTCTTCAGCGACTTGTCTGCAATCATTTCGCATGAATCAGGAACCCCAAGGTCTTCCAGTTCAGGACATGCGAATAGAGGGCTAAGATTCAATTCCGAGAAATCATTCTCCTGTGGATGATTACTATGCAGATAAAGCTCCTCAAGTGCTGTGCATTCAGATAGCGGAGTCAAGTCTATTGACTTGAGCTGATTTCCTGCGATATCGAGGGCTCTGAGGTCGACGCATGCTGATAACGGTCTCAAGTCTAACTCCGAAATTGCATTCATTGCGAGTTCTAGTCTTCTCAGATTGGTGCAACGAGAGAGAGGCTCAAGGTCTATTGTTGTAAGTTCGTTTCCTCCAAGGCGAAGTATTCGGAAATCCGTTGCGTTGGAGAGCGGATTCAGATCTATGGATCCAATTGCGTTCTGGTGCAGATATAGGAATTTGAGATTTGTGCAGGTTGAAAGCGGCTCCAGATCTATACTGATAATTGAATTATACATAAGATTGAGCTGGGCCAGATTTCCACAATTCTTCAGCGGTATCAAATTGACCGATTCTAGTCCATTAGTTTCCAGCTCAAGACTAGTTAGATTCACACAATGCGAAAGAGGGCTAATGTCTATGGTTGTGATTTTATTATTGAATAATCGCAGTCTCTCCAAATGGGTGCACTCCGAAAGTGGTGTTAAGTCAATTGAGATCAATTCGTTCGTTCCTAGGTTGAGCTCTTTGAGATTGGCACAGCCCTCTAGAGGCGATAAATCCACAACTGGAATCTGATTCTTGAAGAGGTTGATGACTCTCAATTTCTTCAGTTGACCTAGGGGGGCTAGATCAATCTCAGTCAGTTTGTTGGCGCCAAGCAGCAATTCTTCAATATCAGGCGAGTCCTTCAGTACATCGAGACTGATGCTGATGATGCCTTTCTTGCTCAAGTCCAG
>JASFEL010000168.1:0-3721 GCA_050124855.1 Candidatus Thorarchaeota archaeon
TGAAGGAGGGCCATTGTAGCTATCCCTCTATCAACGGGGTCCCAGTGGATTGTTTCCAGACCATCGATTGACTCGACCTGAGTCTCAAACACGATGATACTATTCTGCTCAATAGAAAGGATGAGCATCCTTCCGACAATATGCTGCTGGTCTGCGTCAGTAATGCCCACATAAATCTGAAGGGTCTCTCCAAGCATGCAAGATGGACTATGATTCAGCACCATGGATGGAGTCATGTAAACTCTCTGTATTGCCGACGATATGGCGGATGAGTTGAGGTCATCGCCAGCATAACTTGCATTGATTAAGAAGTCGCCAATAGAATCAAAGTCATGAGCAAGGGTGCATTTCCCGTCTACGCCAGTCACCCTATTGGCAGCAACAACTACAGAACCATTCGACCACAAGATCTCTATTGTCACTTGAGCACCTTTCAAGGCTGCTCCATTCCAGTCATTCAATGTGACAACTATGCCCACCTGAGTCCCCTGTTCGATTGGAAGGATTGGAGTTGTGAGTTCTATCTCTGTGGCGCCCATTATAATGTCAGAAGACGTTGCGCTTGCAGCCAATATCCAGTCTTGGGCTGAAACCATGATGGATGTTGACAGAGTCCCTGGTTCTGAAACTTGGACTAGCTGACTAATAGTTCCATCACTCTGAGTCGTGTTCGTGACATCGAGCAGCAGTTGGCCATTGATAGAGATAATAGTTCTGACTGATATCCCACTAACCCCTATGCTGTGGTAATCCAACAGTGATATGATTGCTTTGACGAGAGAAGGCGCTTTTTGGCCAGGCGTCACAATCACATCGATGCTGAGCTGCTCATAGACATCCTCATTCTGCGACGCGAGAGATGCGTCATACCAAGATTGCTGTCCTGAGGAGGCACTGATGTTGTTCAACCCTCTATAGAGCGGAATCCATGGGATTCGATAACGGCCCCCAGCGGTGATTCCTGACTCTTGAATCTGAATACTACCTTGGGGATCTAGAACTGTAACGGTTACAGACAGACCATTAATCGGAATACCAAGATGATCTCTAGCTGTGACCTCAATCCAGGTCTGTACACCAACCTCGGGGGTTTGAGTAATTGCAGGAGAGAGCGTAACTGGCACCCACAAAGCAAAACTGGAAGATGCATACGCGATTCCCCGAGACCCTGTTCCTGAATACTCCGCTTCAAGTCGATATGGCCCAGCAGAGTTGCCTACCCAAATGGCCTGCACATGACCAGTGGAGCTAGTCGTCAGAGTATACTCATCAACAACAGTAGAAGGAAGGAGTATGACTCTAAGAGTAACAGCCTCACCAGAAACTGGACTTGAATCCGAATCCTTCAATTGAGCCCAGATATCCCATGTGAAACCTACATGATTATCACCGCTGATTCCTCCGACAGTAAGTGTGCTTTCTGACCAAGAGGTAATCACTTCAGAGTCTATAGAAGCATGCAGATATTCAGAAGCTGCAAAGACTGCATCAAGTTCGTATACACCGTTTTCGTTGAGAGAAATAGGCACTGATACGTATCCGGTTGAGTCAGTAGTCAAGTCAATATCGACTAGGGTGACAGAGGAAGGACTAGACACAGTGACATGCACCACATACCCAGCTAGTGGAGTGCCGCTCGAGGTTTCCAATCGGACATCCAAAGAAACCGAAGTGTACTGATCCATAGTCCCAGTAATGAGCCAATCGAGAACAGTTTCTTCATATACATGCAACAGACCTGATGACTCACAACCAACGAGTGACCCATTCCCCAGAAAGGTGATTGTGTAACTGAAGTTGCCTCGCTGACCTGGAGTCCAGTAGAACACGCCGCCTCCAGCAAAGGAAAATCCTTGTTCCGTGTGGACTACTTGATCTAACTCATTCACAATTGTGATTGTAGTCAGCTGCGAGGCAATCTCTATCCCATTAGATGAGTAATGAAGAGACCAATCTATAGATGCCTGCTGTCCAACAGATTCAGTGGTGAGTGAAGGAGAAAGCATGTAGGTATGGACCGGAGCTACTATGTCAACCGTGTCGCGAAGAATTAGCGCATCACAGTATTGACGTTCCAAGGTCACTGTAAGATTGTATGTCCCTGTGGTAAAATCAATAGACGGTATGTGAAGGTCAAATGGTGAAACATCCTGATACGACCATTGCTGATAGGTGGGCGGATCTCCCAGCCTCACTGTGATATTGGTGAAACCCGCGTAGACTCCTGGTGCAATGGCATAAGTTATTGTACCATTGATAAGGCTTCCAGCTGATACAATAGGAGTATCGATGGCAAGAAACCCCTCCAAAATCCCCTGAACCTCCACGCTGGAAATGCCAAAAGCTCGAGAGTGTCCCCAGTCACAAACAACAACATAGATGTCAGCTGATCCAAGAGCTGTCATATCACTGGAGACTGAAATCACCAATACGTCAGAGTCTGCTACGTTGTTGAAGCTATACCAATCTCCGAATGCATACACTAGGAGTGTATGAGTAAGCGTCATCGAACTAACAACTACATCAATATCAAGAGTGGAACCGAATGTAACATCAGGATCTATAGATAACGAGATGGCACTTCCGTGAGCAATTGATAGTGCTGGTCTCAAGCCCAGAATTGAAACCATTTCTAAAACTCCTGCTGTGAAGACTGGCTGCCAGTGAGAAGTGCTGTTGAGCCATCCGTCTGCAAAAGCAACCCCACCAAGGGCACTAAGGACCTGTGATCTATCTATCCCTTCCAGATTGACTGAGAATCCAGTTGAGTTCAGCAGAGCCAATGTCGCAATGTCGCGACTCAAGGCATAGAGATCATTGTATTGAATCCGTGAAGAAATTATAGCGGAGATTTGTGCAGCCATTATAGCATCAAGGATATCCAGCCTGATTGCTGCGCGGGTGCATAACCAATCGATTGCAGCTTGCTCGCCTGCAAAAGGCTGGATGGTCCAGCCTGTTGTTGACCACAGTCCCGCACTGTATTCAGCCAGTAAGGCTAATTCCAATGCAGATCTGTAGAGGATACCATCAAGTGAGCCTAGAAGGTATAGAGATTCAACTGCTGCTACACTATGCTGCACATGAGCGGTCCCAAAAAACATTGCAGGCCTGAAATGTCCAGTAACATATTGAGACATTGCGATGTAATTCAAGGCATCTGAAACAACTTCAGGCGGAGGATTAACTCCAAGATTTTTTGCTGATGCAGCACCGAAATACTGTGTCCATACACTCTTGGTTCTATACTGACTGGGTGCATACTCAGGCGCGGAGATACTAGTGATATTCCCCCAGAAGGGGTATTGGGTCCACTGAGTGAAGTAGCTTAGATACTGCTCCTCTAGATTGGCATTTACTGAACCTCGTGCATGATTGAGCCGCGAGGTAGAGGTAAGCCAGTAATTCCACATCAGAGATGGTATAGGTTCCATCAGCTCGTAGCCAGTCACGGTCTCTATCAACGACAGGTAGTTCCTCAGTCCTGAGGTTAAGCGATCTGAGGTTTCCCCCATCTCTTTAAGAGCCACTGACACAAGACAGGATTCTTTGCTCTTTCCAACAATATCGGAATCCTTGGTCTTGAGACCATAGCCTCCTGACTCGAGCTGATTATCTGTCAGCCAGCTTAGACCTGAAGTATGATTCTCCACACTAAGGGTTCCCATCACTGCCATGGCTGTTAGTGCCGATGCAGTTCCTAAGGTGATCTCCTGACCGG
>JASFEL010000169.1:0-3720 GCA_050124855.1 Candidatus Thorarchaeota archaeon
ACAGGGACCGACATTGGCACTTGTGGCAAATCGAGACCAGGCAATCAATGTCTTTGTACCAATCCCTTATTGGGTCATTCTCGCCACTGGTAGTCATAATAGCCATAAATTGGAGCTTGAATATTCCAAGAAACGGATAGCAGTGAAAACTCAGGCCCTTGATATTGTACAAGATCTAAGGGGGAAGACTGCTATTGTTGATGACTTAAGAAGCAAGAAGAATCTCCAGACACCACCGGCTCCATTCAATCTGAGTGCTCTACAGTCAGAGAGCTACAGGCACTTTGGCTTCAAGCCAAGTAGGACTCTGGCGATAGCCCAGAAGCTGTATCTGGAAGCGCTCATCTCGTACCCAAGAACAGGGAGTCAGAAAATACCTCCCAGTATCAACGTGAGGGAGATTCTAAACGGACTGGCTTCAAACAGAAAGTATAGCAGCTTCGCGAAGCAGGTTCTGGCTGGTGGTAGTCTTACCCCATTTCAGGGCAAGAAGGATGATCCTGCACATCCAGCTATATATCCTACTGGAACCAAAGCGTCCAAAAGGCTGACACCAAGTGAGTCAAAAATATATGACCTCATAGTGCGCAGATTCTTTGCGCTTTTTGGTGAGAATTCCATCAAGGAGAATATTAGAGCCGATGTCAAGTGCAATGAACATCTCTTCTATCTCAGAGGTCTCAAGGTCCTCAAACGTGGATGGATGGACTACTATGATCCATATGTGACTCTTAACGAGAGACTCCTTCCCCCCTTGAGTAAGGGTGATGTTATCGAACTTGAAGCGGTGAATGAGGATGGGAGATTTACATCTCCACCACCACGGTTTAATCCATCAAGCCTGCTCAAAATCCTTGAGAAAGAGGGTCTAGGAACGAAGGCCACAAGAGCATCAATCGTTGACTCGGTAAAATCGAGGGGTTACACACTTGGGAATAGATTCGAGCTGTCTACTCTTGGCTATGCTCTGCATGAAACCCTGCGTCAATATGTAGCAAAGATCCTATCCGCGGATTTCACACGTCAACTGGAGGAAGAGATGCAGGGCATTCTAGAAGGTCGGCTTGACAGAGAACAAGTGTTGACACATGCCAAAGAAGACCTACTCGAACTCCTCAAGCATTTTCAAACACAGGAGGAAGACATAGGTCAGACCCTAGTCAGTGGACTTCAACGCTACTGGAAGGAAAAAGAGGAGGTGGGATTATGCCCCAAGTGTGGTGTGGGGAATCTTCTCATAATTCGCTCGCCGAAAACAGGAAAACGGTTCGTTGGGTGTTCAGAATACAAGGAGGGTGGGTGTGATCAGACATTCCCACTGCCACAAAGGGGAACCATAGCACCTCTAGACAAGCAGTGCCCCTATTGTGGCCACCATATGATCAAGGTCATCTCTGGAAGAAGAGCCTGGGAAACATGTGTGAACTGGACTAATTGTCCTGGCAGACAGGAAGATTTGAAGGCTCTGGAGAAGAAACGAGAAAAAGCCAGTCAAGCAAGGCAGGAGGGCTCTTCCGATGAGTGAGTGTCCGATATGTAGCCGTCCAAGTCATGAAAACAGCTCATTGTGCCAATATCATCAGCATGCTCACAAGAATCTCCGTGAGGCCTATGGGGTTTGGACTCATGCATTGGACATAGATTGGACCTCATACCTTGATCATGTGTATGCTGTTGATGGTTTGGGGAGTTGGGTTCGAGAGGTGATTGAACACATCAAGTCAGAAGATGGCTCTTCAGAATAGTCATCAGCTCCATCATTAATGCCTGATTCAGTGCGCTCACAGCCACAACAACCATACATGACTGGTTAATCAATGCAGACACTCTCTCGGCAAGGGTTCGGACGAGTGCTGCATCCAGACCAGCAGAGAACAGCCCGGTTGATGTCGGTTCTGACCTCCCTTGTCCGGGTGGGATTGCCACTGCTGACAGACCAAGTCGAAACTTATCTGAACCAGATATTAGTACAAGTGTGCCGTTATCGAGGTCCATTATTCGAAACCTAATCTTACCTTGGCTGGTATCAGACTCAAACTGCCTGATGTCATCGAATTCCATCCTTGACACCTTGTTACTTAACATATGTTCCATATTAAAGCAGTAACGGCTGATTGTAGAGCAACAGCGTTATCAACAGTACCTCTTTCACAATAGTGAGAACTCAATGACTGAGAAACATGCATACCACGACTTCTTTCCGTATCCGAGCGCACGAGCTGGTCAAGAGGAGATGATGGCAGGTATTGAGAATGCCGTAAGGGGTGGGACTCATATCTGTGCAGAAGCGCCAAATGGTTTTGGCAAGACTTGCGCCACCCTCAGCGGAGTTCTTCCCTGGATTAGAGAGACCAACGGCAAGATTCTCTATTGTGCAAGAACCCATAGGCAATTGGACCGTGTTGTAGAGGAACTTGATGTGATCCTAGAGAAGAATGATGTAAGCGGAGTTTCTTTTCGTGGTCGGCGGCACATGTGTATAAACCAGTTTGTCCTTGAGAACGCGGACTTTGTGGCGCCAATCAGTGAAGTATGTGGTCAGCTGAAGGCTACAAGACGGTGTGTCTATTATGAAAACCTCAGGGTAGCAGGATCACCAGAGGATTTGCTTGAAGACATGCCAAGTCCAGTGTTGACTGCGCCCGATATAGTGAAGATTGGAAGGAGTAGGTCTATCTGCCCCTATGAGCTTGCCAAACGACTGGCAAAGGTCGTTGACGTGGTAGCACTTTCATATCTCTATGTTTTCGATCCATGGATTTTGGAGGCATTCATGCCCGAGCTTGAGACCCCCATGTCGAAAATGGTCCTTGTGCAGGATGAGGCACATAACGTTCCTTCTACTGCTCTGAGCTCAGCAAGTGACTCTCTCACAATCGGGGCTATCAGACAGGCAATGCGAGAAGCAACAACGTATAATGATTCTACATCAAAGGAGTTCTCACGGGGGCTCGCCAAGTGTATATTGGACCAAACTGCGGGTATGACAGAAACTGATGAGAAAGGAATTAATCCACAATCTTTGTTTGACCTAGCCCTTCAGGTTTCCGGGTTGGACCCTGAAACTGACGTTTTGAGTTACATGAGGGCCTTTGGGCTTAATGTACGCAAGGGGCTGCTGAAGGCAGGAAAGTTCCCACGTTCGTTCATCCATAGAGTAGCAGATTTCATGATAAGATGGTTGAACAATATAGAACGTGATGACTACTCGTTTATACTAGCTTCAAATCGAGGGAGAGGAGAAAGTAAGAGGATTTCTCTCGAGCTAATTGCATTGGACCCAACCGCGGTGACAAGTCCGATTTTGAGGCTCGTACACAGCTCTGTGGCTGTTTCAGGAACCTTATCGCCTCTTGACGCCTATTCTGAGATGTTGGGATTTGGTCCAGACGCAATTACGAATGTGTATCACAGCCCATTCGCAACTCGCAATCGGTTGTGTCTGGTAGTAGATGGTGTTGAAACCACCTATCAAGCTAGGAATGATGACATGTTCAAGAGAATGGTGAATCACTGTGTGGCGGTGGCACATGCAACCCCTGGCAACACTGGCATCTTCACTACTAGCTATTTCATTGGTAAATCACTGTTGAAAGCGGGTCTGGAAAAACGGTTGAAGGTCAAGTTGTTTCAGGAAAAGCCAGGAATGAAGGGTACTGAAAACGACAAGATGATTGAGGATTTCAAACATAGGGGAGAGAACGGAGGTGCTGTCCTCTT
>JASFEL010000170.1:0-3692 GCA_050124855.1 Candidatus Thorarchaeota archaeon
ATGTATTAATATATACGATAAAGTATTCTAATTGGGTGGTGTCGTCGTGAAGGTCCCTGGAACAACCATGGACATAAGTCTCAAGACCAACAGAATATTCGCTGTTGACCAAGGAGTCATGAAGCGGATCAAATACGCTGGTCGAACTTTCATGGAGGTTCTAGAAGAGCTTCAAAGATTTGCATACCTTCGAGGATACAACGCCCCGACAACAATACTGAAGTTTATTCTGAAACGAATCGGCCTTCCTGATGTTGAGGTATTCCCATCTGAGGATGCTCTGACAAAGGAAGACATCGTTGAACTCTCTAAGGCACTCAATGTGGTTGATAGCCTCAAGGATGAATTCCTATCCGCCACGCCAGAAGCCATAATACCTGAGGATCTCAAGAATTACACTGTCATAAAGCCTAAGAAAACAGACGACTTCACCCTAGAGGGCATAGTTTCTGAAGATGCTATGCCAATAGATGTGACTCCTGAGGCTCCCATTGAAGCAGAAGCCGCTGTTGAAACAGAGGCATCCGAAGAAACCGTCCCATTTGACAGGTCCTCTATCTGGGATGATGTGCCTCAGAGTGAGGAAGCTGTGAAGCTAATCTATAATTTCCACTGGGAGAACCTTCCAGTGAATACCCCCACACCTAGAACCCAGGCTGCTGAGGAAACAGAACCCAAGAAGCCGAAGTTCATCTGGGATGATGAAGGCGAGGTGGATTCCCTAGAGGATGTTAAACCCACCGAGGAACCAGCTCCCGAACTCCTCGGAGACTCACATGATCTGAAAGCCTTGTTCCTTGGAGAAGCACAAGTAGGTGTGAAGAGCATACTCTTTGAATGTAACCTCAAAGAGGCAGAAGATCTACCCTATGTCTACAGAGATGTTGTACAGCATGAGGACAATCTTATTGGGATAAACGTCTGGACATTTGAAGGTTCACAAGCCTCAAGGATACCCCGACAAGAGTTCTTTACTGGCACGGGAGTTGCAGTTCTAGCGTACTCTGTTGCGGATAGATGGAGCTTCGATAGTCTCGATTTCTGGATTAAAGAGCTCACCAGTGTCTTCTTGGTTCCGCCTCCAATAATTATTGTAGGTAACAAGACAGACCTTAGAGATCACCCTGTATACGGCGATGAGGAAGAATTTGAACCGCCAGTCACTACAGAGGAAGGCGAAGAGTTCTGCAAGAAGATGGCTAAGGAACTGGGTGAAAGTGGTGCAGCCCATCCAATATTCTTCATGGAAACTTCCAGTATAACAGGTGCAGGCATCTCTGATCTGTTAAGCACCATGATCGACCTTTGGCTAACCAATGAGCGACCCAGCATGCCCGCTGTTGATTCGCATGTTGTGAAGCATTAGTTGTTGCTTTTCATTTCTCACAATTTACTCCATTCCGAAATGAAGGTCCTAGCTGCTTTTATCCAAGTCTGGACCATTTCATATGTGAACTCGTATCCTTCAGGAACTTCAACAGTGCCATCAGCAACAGCTTGAGTCACTTTCGTCAGAAGAACGTCTGGTTCAGCAATCGCCAAATCTTGGTACGAATAAATGCCAATTTGGACAATAGCTTCTGAGTCTTCTTCCGAAATACCATCCAGCCAACAGAACCTACTCATGGCTTGCCATTTTGCAGCTATCTCCTGTGAAACTCCACAGATTCTGGCAACTTGAATGGTGCCTGCTGTTAGCAAATCCTCTACTGTGGCTATACCTGCTTTTCGAAGCTTCCTACCATAGACTGAACCAATTCCTTCAATTGTTTCAATAGGTAGTTCTTCCAGTGATGCCGCTGGTTCCTCAACCTTAGACACATATTCCTCAGTTAGAGCCTCCTCTTTCGAACCTCTCGCAGAAGATACAACTTCGCCACTAGCTGCCCCTCTTGAGCAAACTATTCCTGTGATTAGAGGAGTTAGTAGTAACATTATTAGAAGAGGACCCATTCCATTATCCACCTCAACATGAGAATGAGTCTGATTGCCAACACTTCATAATGAACCTTTACCGGATTAGTCCTCGAATTTCTTCTCTGTGCTTTGCTGACAGTTTATCCAGAATCATATTATTGGAATAACCGGACAAAGCGAAATTGCAGGTGTTACATGACGTGCGACTCCCAGGGACAGATATCGAGGTGTTATTCAGCTCCAGCATCATTGAGATTCGAGATGCGGATTTTTTGCAGAGCATAGAGTACACTGGGAAAAGGTATGAGGACGTCCTTGATGAGATTCAGCGTATATTGGCCAAGCGGGGATTGGACATAACTAGGCGTGTCATCAAATATGTGTTAGACAGACTTGGCTTGCCTGAGGTTGACTATTATCCAGACAGCGAATTGAGCCAGGATGAAGGCGCAGATCTGAGTAAGCTACTTGATAGCGTAAAGGGACTTACTGGCGTGAAGATTGAAGGGGCTGAAGAATCCTCCGCTGAAAGCGGGGGAGATCTGACTTTCATTTTTCATGCCGAGAACATTCCAAAAGAAACACCTTATGAGCAACGGAATGATGAATCCAAAGAGTCAACTTTTGATTGGGAAGAAGCACCGTCAATTGGTTCTAAGTAGTATTGTGCAATTTGCATGAAATACCACCCCATAAATCACGGAATGCATCATAGTTCATAACACTAGCATAAAAAGAACTTGACCACTATTCTTGATCGCTAGGGGGTTTTCAAGAGAGATGAGTAAAATCCTACGCGTAAATATGAATGATCTAAGTCACAAGTGGGAAGATGTGCCTTCTGCCTATGAAACATTGGCAGGACGTGCATTCACATCTGCAGTTATTAATGCAGAGGTTGAACCTACATGTCACCCGCTTCGTGAAAAGAACAAGATTGTCATCTCACCGGGTCTGTTGGCAGGAACTCTTGCACCTTCGTCAGGACGCCTCAGTGTGGGAGGGAAGTCCCCTCTCACAGGAGGTATCAAGGAGGCAAATGCGGGAGGTCTGACTGCGACAAGGCTTGCTCGAATCGGTGTTAAGGGAATCATCATCGATGGAGCACCAAAGAAAGACAACTGGTATAGCCTGATAGTTAGAAAGGACAAAGCAGAGATAGTCAAGACAAACGATTATGCTGGCATAGGCCTCTATGACCTGATAACGAAGATCTGGAAAGACTACGACACAAAGCCGGGGATAATTGGGTGTGGTGTCGCTGGACAACGCCTTCTCAAGGGTGCTGGTGTATTTGGCAATAATATTGAGAACTCTGACCCAGGCAGATATGCAGGTCGAGGAGGTCTCGGTGCAGTTCTTGGGTCCAAGAGGATTGTCACTGTCATTAGTGATGATACGGGAGGTAGCCGTCCGGAAGCCAAAGATAAGGACAAGTTTGAGAAAGGTCGAAAGAAACTGGTAGCTGCAATAAACAATCATGCAGTCACAGGTAAACTCAAGGATGACGAGGGTAAGGCCTTTGGTGGATTGAAGAACTATGGCACTAACATTCTTCAAAACATCCTCAGCGAAGCCGGGGGGCTCCCAACAAAGGGCTTTAGCTCAGGTCGATTTGATAAGGCTGCAAAGATTTCTGGCGAAGCTGTTCACGATTTGGTCGACAAATGCAAGGAGAAGTTTGGTGACAAGTCAGAGGGTCGGTATGCGCACTCATGCCATCCAGACTGCATAATGGCTTGTTCTAATGTTGTACCCTATGAGGACACTGGGAA
>JASFEL010000171.1:0-3692 GCA_050124855.1 Candidatus Thorarchaeota archaeon
TTCTTCAAAAGCTGATATGACCATTTCAATTGCTGCATCACCAATAGCGTGTGTTACTGTCTGAATGTTGTTCTTGATAGCCTTCTTGATGATTTTGGAGTATTCCTTTTTGCTCATTAGCAATATACCCTTGTTGCCTTTCTGTCCTTTGTAGTTTCTAGACAAGTAGGCTGTGGATGCTCCAATGGAGCCATCAGTGAATATCTTGACTCCCCCTATTCTTACCATAGGACTGCCCATTCCGGAAGAGAGTCCGAGCCTGATCATGTCATTCATCTGTTCAACCGGCGGATTGAGAACTGTACGCACGGTGAGCTTATCCTGTCGTTCAACTTCACGCAAGTGGCGGAGAGTTCCAGCTGCAGCGTTGTCCACTATAGTAGTGATTCCAAGTGCATTAGCTATCTTGTTTCCTGCGATGATGCCTTGCTGAATTTCCTCATCACTTTTTGGAATCTTTCCATGGATGCCTTCAATGTCTTTGAGAACACCATTGGGATTTCCCTTTTTGTCCTTCACTACTCCTTCCTGATCAATAGGAATCTTTAGCATCTCGATGCCAAGAGTATTTGTAGACACTAGATGCCCGTCGATTCTAGTCGCAAAGATGGGATGCGTTTTGGAAACCTTGTCCAGATCTCTAGCGGTGAGATAGCGTTTCTTGGGCCATTGGCTCTCATCCCATCCAAAGGCAATCACCCAGTCACCTTCCTTGTAAACAGGTAGAGAATCCTTCAATATCTGGATTGCATCTTCTAATGATGTTGCATCATGAAGGTGCACATGATTTGATTTATACCCGTCACCAGTGAAGTGAGTGTGCGCATCAACAAATCCCGGAATTACAGTCTTGCCCCCAAGGTCAATTACTCTTCCCGCACTTGGTACAAGATCAGCAATGAAGTCGTCATCACCAATCGCCAATATCTTGAAGCTCTTCACCGCCAGAGCTGTGGCTTTCGGGTTATGTGGGTCCATCGTTATGATGTTGCCATTGAAGACAACAAGGTCTGACTCTAGTTCCAAAGATTGGTGCCTCCCTTTGAAGACAGATTATGAATGTCCAATATATCTTGCTCTTGGCGGTGCGCCCGCCCTGATTTAGTTTGAGGTTATTGATTACTCTTTGCCCTGTATCTACTTCTTTGGGACCTTCTCCCAGTCTGCCAAGAATCTCTCAATACCAATGTCAGTCAGAGGATGTTTTACCATTTTATCTAGAACAGCAGGAGGGATTGTCGCGATGTCTGCTCCTAGCAGTGCAGCCTCATAGACATGGATAGGGTGCCTAATGCTTGCGACAATTATCTCTGTACTAATGGCGTAGTTGGAGTAGATTTGGACAATGCCTTCAATGAGTTCCATTCCAGTCTGACCGATGTCGTCTAATCTACCAATGAAAGGCGACACGAAGGTTGCACCCGCCTTTGCAGCTAATAGGGCTTGATTCGCACTGAAGCATAGCGTGACATTGGTCTTGATGCCCTCATCAGCACAGACCTTAGTAGCCTTGAGACCCTCCCACGTAAGAGGTATCTTGATGGCAGCATTGTCAATCCAGCTATTGAGCTCTCTTGCCTCCTTGAGCATACCCTCTGCATCCTCGCTTACAGCTTCCAAGCTTATAGGGCCTTCAACAAAGGATGCTATCTCATCTACAATCTTTCGAAAGTCTTTTCCTTCCTTTGCAACAAGGGAAGGATTAGTCGTCACACCATCTACCATTCCACGCTCGTGTGCTTTCCGAATGGCTTCAACGTTCGCAGTATCGATAAAGAATTTCAACCTATCATCATCTCCCGTCTTCGGAGTAACTGATGGGATGAACTACCACACTGGATTTAAACGGTAGGGTCAGGCAGTATCAAGCAGCGCCTTGAGCTTCCTCACTTCTTGCTCAATGTTATCTGCCTTGAAGACTGCTGAGCCAGCAACAAAGAAGTCAGCACCTGCCCTGCGGATGCTCACGATGTTGTCTTTCTTTACACCGCCATCGACTGCGATTCGGACTTCGGGCTTCTTCTCATCTAGCAGGGCTCTTAGTTCAGTTATCTTCCCCGTGACTGGTTCGATGTAGGACTGTCCTCCGAATCCAGGACACACACTCATTAGCAGAACTGAATCCAGCAAATCGAGAAGCGGCATGACATGAGAAACTGGCGTACCAGGATTCAGAGTAATGCCAGCCTTGCCTCCAAGATCCTTGATGAGCTGCACAGTCCTGTAGACATCGTAAGATGCCTCAATATGGGGATATATGAGATCAACACCTGCATCAATGAACTTTGGAATATATTCCCTCGGCTTTGTTATCATAAGATGGGCATCCAATGGAACATCTGTGATGCGCTTCATGGTCTTGGCTATCATTGGACCATAAGAGATGTTGGGCACAAAATGACCGTCCATGATATCAAGGTGGAAGTAATCTGCTCCCCCTTTCTCAGCGGCTTTGATATCTTTCTCCAAGTTCGCAAAGTCGGCAGAGAGTATTGACGGTGCTAATAGCGGGTTCATGATCATGCCATCCTCTGTTTCTGCTACATAAGCGCAGGCTCAATGGAATGGCCTGAGTCCACGTATTTTAAGCTTCGCCAAATGCAGCTAAGCAATTCAATCCTTCAATAGATTGGGAACTTGGATTCGAACCAGGACAAGCTCTACTATCATCACTAGAACCTGAGTGGCCAGACTGATTATGTGATTCCCCGTGAGTATCATTGCTGCCCCGTAACCCACTAGTGGTACTATTCCGATTAATGCTCCCATGATTGCAGCAAGAAAGGTCATACCAGAGTCTGCTACCACGCTAATGGACACAGCGCGACCACCACCTCGTTTCCAATAGGTGAAAGCGCCTACAGCTAGTGCGATGGTATATCCACAAGGAATCTGAATCAATGGAATGAGAGGTATCAAAGGTGATGTCAATGGAAACAATGACAGGAGAATAGAAACCAATATCATTGATCCAACATAAGGAAACATAGCCATAGCGACCTTGGCATTCAGCATCTTCATTGATCTGATGGGGAGTCCTGCCTGAATTGATGCCCCTTGAGTGTCAAACATCATGACTGAGATAATCGTAATCCCAGCAAAGAAGTTGCCGTATTCGACGGAAACAAGAGCCGTGAGACTTCGTAATGCCTCCGACTGGGACCAGCCTGCCATCATTGGATAGAGGAAGACGGCAAGGAATAGTGGGATGATGAATATAAACGAAGAACCAATGTTTCGTGTTGCAAGCTTGAGGTCTTTACTAATGATTGACTTGAGAACCGTTTTTGTACTCAGAGTGACATCACGAAGCTCCAAGGTCCTTTTCGTTGACACTCCTCCTACAGTAATCTGTTGGAGCGCATTACCTGTTCGCCGATAAGACATGATTGCCAGCCCCGCATACAGAACTGAAGCGCCAATGGCAGCTAGAGTGGTGATATAGGGGAGTTCAAGCCCAAACTGTACCGCAGATGCCAAGAATCCAAACGAGAATGGAAAGAGTAGCGCTAGAAATGAGGATCCCTGTGCGCCCAGTCCAATAGACAGGTCGGCAATGAAATGGATCAAGGAAGGTAGCCAACTACCCATGCTAAATGCTACAACCATTCCAAGTGCCAGACCCAATGATGCTGATACTCTGACTACCGTATTCATTCTGGAACCGTCGACCTGATGAGACTTCTTTCGAA
>JASFEL010000172.1:0-3662 GCA_050124855.1 Candidatus Thorarchaeota archaeon
CTGTATCCAATCTGTTTCCTTGAGAGCTGCTGTAACTCCAGCAGCTACAGCCTCTTGTCCTAGATATAGGTGGAGAGTTCCTGGTACGAGGTTTTGCCCGAAAATCTCCCAGACTTTTTCCTCAAAGAGTCGCACTTTCAACGTACGTGTAAAGAGATCAACAAGGGTTGCCTTCTTGACTGCCATATTCTGTCCCATCCATAAGCGGTGAGAGGGATTACGGCCGAATCCGAGAACTATAGTTGATAAAGGCTTCGAACTGACAGTGCTCCGATATATCGATGTGCCCGCATATACACAGCAATCATCATATCATCGTTACATCTTTTCAGTGTCGGTTAGGGACGTGGATATCTCCTATTGCGTTTGGAAACTCACAATATGATTCCTGTCTGCGTTTCTACTCATTATGTGGTCGCCGCTTATACGGGGGTTGCGGCGGTCACAGGCCAGAAAATGGGAGTCTACAGCTAAAAAACGGCCACAAGTACCAGTTTCATTGCCTTGGACAGAAGACCATGACACTCATATCTTGGTTTTGAAAAGAAACACGTCAATCCAGACCGGTGTTGTCAGCCATGAATGATGTAGGTGTCGAAGTAATCCTAACTTCGGGTCGGACACTCAAGCAGGGTCGGACTATGGAATTGGGAAAACTCAACCAAGAGTACTTTGAAGCTGTCGCTATATGCGAGGTGGATAAGTCCACACTCGAAGCTTTAGGACTTGAGGAGGGTGAACCAGTCAAGGTGAAGACTGCGACTGGAAGTGTTGTCGTTGCATGTAAATTGGACAGAAGGGCTGAGCCTGGTATAGCGTTTATGCCATGCGGCCCCTGGGCTAATGCAGTTCTCGACTCGGATACGATTGATAGTGGTATGCCACGTTTCAAGGACATGGATGCCAAGCTCATCGCTGCAAAAGGCGAGAAGGTCCCGAGTGCAGAAGATCTGCTGAAAGCAATTGTGGAGGTGTCATAATGACTGAAGTCTTCGAAGACCAAGTTTGTCCATTCTGTGGATGTCTGTGTGATGATATTAGGATAGAGGTTGAGAATGGAAAGGTTGTCAAGAATGATAACGGCTGTGCGATAAGTAAAGCAAAATTTCTCAACCATCATGACGATCGGATTGAGTCGCCAACAGTCAATAAATCCGCAGTTTCACTGGATGATGCAATCGATAAGGCTGTTGAGATACTTGCCTCTGCAAAGAGGCCCTTAATTTATGGACTGAGTTCCACAGAAAATGATGCTCATAGGGAAGCCTACAAGATTGCCGAAACCCTAGGTGGAGTGGTGGACAATACATCATCCGTCTGTCATGGGCCGACAATTCTAGGTGTGCAAGAGTCTGGTGAAGCTGCAGGTTCACTTGCAGAGGTCAAGAACAGAGCAGATACTATCATCTACTGGGGTTCAAATCCACAATTTGCGCATCCACGTCATTTGAGTAGATATGTCCGTGTCGAAGGGGAATACATCAAGGATGCCAAGGGTGATCGCAAAATCTGGGTCTTTGATATCAGAAAGACAATTTCTGCCAATGTAGCTGACGAGTTTGTCAAGCTAGCACCAGGTGGAGACCTCGAATTAATTGGAGCTCTGCGTGCTATCGTGAGAGGTCATCCACTTGATGTTGAGGAAGCAGGAGGCGTTTCCATAGAGAAAATAACTGAGATAGCTGAAGCTCTCAAGGGTGCAAAGTATGGTATCCTGTTCTTCGGACTTGGGCTCACCCAGTCCAAGGGTCGACATAGAAACATCGATGCAGCAATTCGTTTGGTTCAGGACCTCAATGCATATACTAAGTGGAATATGATGCCCATGAGGGGTCACTTCAATGTGGCTGGTGCTAACAAGACCTCTACGTGGCAAACAGGATATCCGTTTGCAGTTGACTATGCCAAGGGCTATCCGAGGTATCAGCCCGGAGAGTATACTGCAGTAGATATGCTAGTCAATAAAGAAGCCGATGTAATGCTGAACATAGCTGCTGATCCCGCGGCACACTTTCCACGGGCTGCTGTCAAACATATGTCAGCAATACCAGTCATCAACATTGACCCCAAGCGGAACATGACTTCTCTTCTTGCTGAAGTGAACATCCCCGTGGCTTTATCCGGTATTGAGTGTGATGGATCGGCTGTTCGAATGGATGGACTCCCGTTATATCTAAGGAAGGTAGTTGATCCGCCTGATGGTGTACTGCCTGACCGGGATGTGCTGAAAATGATACATGCGAAATTGAAGAAGGTGGTGAAGTAATGGCAGGCGACATTATTCTCAAGAATGGTCGAGTCTACGACCCAAAGAATAAGATTGACGGAGAGATCATGGACCTGTCTGTATCAGACGGCAAGATAGTGGATAAGGTCAATGGCAAAGCGAAGGAGATCGATCTCAAAGGGCGAATGGTCATGGCCGGAGGTGTGGACATGCACGCCCACATTGTTGGCAGTAAGCTTGGCTTTGGTCGAGCAATGTGTCCTGAGGATCATAGGGGTGACCCTGTACCAAAGACCAAGGTGACTCGTGGCGGTGTCGGGTATACCATGCCAAACTCCTATGTGATTGGCTACAGGTATTCTGCCATGGGCTATACGACAGTGATTGAGCCCGCTCTGCCTGCGCTCAAGGGTCTAGGCAGCTGGGAGGAACTTGAAGATCTTCCGAACCTCAATTCTGGATTATTGCCATTGTTCTGTAATAGCATGATCACCTTCAATTATGTAAAGCAGAAAGACATCAGTGGCCTTGCTGGTTACATCGCGTGGATACTGAGAAATGTGGGTGGTCTAGGCGTCAAGGTTGTATGCCCTGGAGGCACGTACGCATGGGCGCACGGAAGCAATATTCGAGAGCTTGATACGGAGGTTCCCGATTGGGGCATCACTCCACGAGAGATTATCCGTGGACTCTGCCAAGCCACTGAAGCATTAGGATTGCCGCACATGATGCATCTGCATCCACTGAATCTTGGTCGTGTAGGAAACGTAAATACTACAGTTGAACACCTAGATGCAATCAAAGACATCAAAGGGCACAACGGCAGAAAACACATCTGTCACTTGACGCACATGTCATTTGAGAGTCTGGCGATGCATGAGGATGAAAAGGCAAAACCAGAGTGGAAGTGGGTTTCATCTGGAGGACTTCAGCTCGCTGATTATATGAACAAGAATGACCATTTCACAGTCGACATGGGTCAGATTACATTTGGCCCTGCAACGACCATGACTGGAGATGGACCATTCCAGTTCAGTCTATATCAGATGACCAAGAACAAATGGGCCAACATCTGTGTTGATGTTGAAATGCCTGGTGGAGCTGGGGTGGTTCCATACCTCTTTGATCCCAAGTCTCCTGCCAATGCCGTACAATGGGCTATACCTCTTGAATTCGCATTGAGCGTTGATGATGTGTGGAGGGTCATCATGACCACTGACCATCCCAATGCTGGACCATTTACGAAATATCCTCTTGTCTTATCTTGGCTCATGAGTAAGAAGCAGCGAGACATCTGGTTGGAGAAAGTGCACAAGTTTGCTAGAGAAAGGTCGACACTTGCAGAGATAGAGCGTGAGTGGAGCCTTTACGAGATAGCAATCACTACTCGTGCTGCTCCTGCGAAAATCATGGGTTTGGACACAAAGGGCCATGT
>JASFEL010000173.1:0-3659 GCA_050124855.1 Candidatus Thorarchaeota archaeon
GTTCAGGTCTATTTGCAGCTAACCACAACGCGATGAGACCCCCAGAAGAGTTTCCTGAAATGATTGAGGGTCGTTTGACGACCTTCTCCAAAAATGCTGTCATATCTCTGCCAATAGAATTGAAAGTGTAGTCTCCGGTTTTCCAATCAGACTTCCCATGTCCTCGGACATCAACAGCAAAAACATGGAAATTCTCTGAGAGTGCTGGCAGTACCTTCTCATGGTTCTTCCAATCCGCTCCCTGACCAGGAATGAGAACAAGCGGGAGCCCATTCTCTGACCCTTCTGCATAGTTGATCTCGATCTCACCTGTGTCGAATCGCTTCTCTTCGAATGACTTCATGTATAAGTCCTAGAGCTGAAGACTTATAAATTTGCATTACTATGCAATATATGCAAAATATGAGAACTCATAATCGGTTCAGAAATGATGAGGCATGATAGCAATGGTGAAAGACGAGAAATATAGTCTACTGAGAACTTCCTTTGTGCAGACCCTCGAGGAACTTGTGAAGTTTCGTGGAAACGACCCGATGATCGCAAGAATCTACGCCATGATCGTACTCTCACCAGAACCCCTAACGCAGGAACAGATTGCAAAGACTACTGGATATTCAAGAAGTCAAATATCCCGCTACCTAGCCAATCTGGAACATAGGCAGATGATCTCAAAGGAGTCCATGCCTGGCTCGCGGACCCAATTGTATGGAGGAAACACGATACCCTTTCTTGATGGATTTAGATTGGGACTTGAGACTGCAGAGAGATTCATCAAGAGCAGGCTTCAGATCATAGACCACATACTAGCTGAGTGGAAGACTCTACCAGAGAGAGTCAAAGCTACGGAGGAGAGCAGGAAATTGAAGGAGGTAGTCACAGTCTTCTCTGCCTGGTTCGGGAGTTATCTTGACCTACTCACTGATTTCAATCAGCGGTTCAATGAGCGATTGAAGAGAATTGAGCGAGACTTGCTGCTTATGAAATTCTGAAGTTCACTCCTCTTGATTTTTATTCTTTCATGCCATCAAGATAAGGCACCTCTCAAGATTGGAGCATTCTAATCACGCGTTGAGCTTGAATCGCCTTCCTGAGATATGCCTCTTCCCATTCGCAATATTCGTAGGATACCCAATAAGACATTGAATCTAGGAACTCGTTGCATATAGTGCTTGTAGTCATCACCAAACTTTCTGATGCTATTCTGCTCCTCCCTGCGCACATCAATGGAAAGCAATGCACATCCGACCAATCCCGAAATCAGACTTAACCAATGTTGAGACATTAGAACCAGTGAAAGGATAAATAGCATGATTCCCAGATATTGCGGGTGCCGAACTACAGCGTAAACTCCGCTATCAACTACAACTGTGGTGTGAACAATACTTTCTCCCTCTGGCGCTCCACCTTTCAATCTAAATTCGCCACCAGCCAAGAAGATGATGACGATACTGAACAACAGCAGAAACCACCCAGCATATACAAGAAAATCCAGCATGTAATAGTTATAGAAAATAAGGACATTTACGATTGGCAAGAACATTAAGACACTGTACGCCCAGAATAATGGATCACGTTGCCAATTATAGACTGCTGGAGTCTGTTCTCCCTCTGACATGCTCTAAGAGGTTCCTCACAGATCCTTCATAAATCTTGAGCATCAACTGAAATCATTATCGGGAGTTCAGAGAAGAAAATTCCCATTATTCAGGGTTGTTTGACCATAACCCAATGGGGAAGGTTAGCTGTAGGCAGTATGAATGAGTCAATAACATCGAATCCATAGTGTTTGTAAACTTCTACTAGACCTTCACCCTGAGTTTCAAGGACACAGGGTTTGTTTTGTGAACTACACATTTCGAGCACAGGTCGAACAAGCTTGCTTGCAAGACCTTTCCCTTGATAATCTGGATGAACCGCCAATGATCCTAGATACCAATGTGGCTCAGATATACACTCGTCTCTCTTATTGATTACAAAACTCTCCACTTCCCGCATTCTACTGAGAATCTCTGAACCCGTAGTTCGATAAAGCCCAATCCCTCCTGTTCTAATTGCCCTCAACCAACTGAACTCGTTGTATTTAGATTGTGTAAGGATTACAACACCCTCTATGTTTTCAGATGTAGCAAGGACTTTTCCATAAAGGAGACCGTTCTTAACACGGTAGTTGAAGAACTTTGGAAGGAATCTCAACCTGGTTTCGGGTTCTGGGAAGAAGTAACCCAATAGATGGTCATCAATGAATGCCTGTACTAAGGTTTCAATGACCTTCTCCATATCCCTTTTTGTAACATTGTAGGGCGCGGGAGCTGTCTTTCTCATTGCTGGTCAGCTTGTATTCAATGAGCTTTGTGAAATACCTTAGGATTTCCTGAGAACTGAGATTCATGACTTCTATTCTACAATCAGATTTCAGAACGCGAATCACGCCTAATGCGAAGTACCTATAAGCAACCCACCAACCCCGACAGCCCGCATAGCATGAATATACATGCAGAGGATGTTCATCATGAACTTCGAGGAATCAGATGAAGAGAAAATGTTCCGCGAGGCCGTACGCGAGTTCGCTCAGCGCTACATAGCTCCGGCCTGGCAGGACTATGATAAGAATCATGAGATCCCCAGGGACATCATCAAGAAGATGGCAGACCAGATGCTCTGGGCACCGACTGTCGCAGAGGAGTACGGTGGTGCAGGTCTCTCAATGACCATGGCTTGCATTGCTGCCGAGGAACTTGCTAGGGCAGACCTCTCTATTGCTCTTCCAGTCATGTACCTGGTTGAGGCGTCTTGGGCATGGATCTATGACCTGTACGGCACTCACGAGTCCAAGAGTGAGATCCTCCCGAGAGTCACCAAGGGTGACCTGTTCTTCGGTATCGCCACCACTGAGCCAACCGGCGGTTCCGACCTCGTCAACACCACCAAGACCATCATCAAGCCAAAGGGCGACAACTTCGTCGTCAACGGTGAGAAGGTCTACATAAGCGGCGTCAACGAGTCTGAGAAGTACGGCGGCGTCTACTTCACTACTGCCAAATCAGACCCCAAAGGCGACCACAAAACATTCGATGCGTTCATTCTCCCGCTCAACATGGGCGACGGCCTTCATCCGGGGATCACCACCACCCTGTTCGAGGACATGGGTAGGATGGGTGTTTCCACTGGCGGATTTAACATCGAAAACGTCGAGATTCCCAAGCACTACATAATCGGTGAGCGCGGGCGCGGTTTCTACATGTCCATGGAGGGCTTCAGCGCCGCGAGGGTGCTGATCGGTGCAACTTGTCTGGGCGCTGCTCAGGGTGCCTTTGATATCGGCGTCGACTACGTGAAGCAGAGAAAGGCGTTCGGCAGACCACTGGCGGCCTTCGAGGGCATCATGTTCGAGGCTGTGGACTCTTGGATGGAGCTCGAGGCCGACAGGAACCTTGTCTATCGCGCTGCATGGGCTTGGGACCAGCACTACATAGAAGGTCGAAAGGACATCTCAAAACTCGACATCGCCAAGTGGACCGCGGCAGCCAAGTACCGCACTCCCCACGACGCTCTGGACATCATCACTCGTGCCATGACCTGGCACGGTGCCTTCGGTTACACCAAAGAATGCCCCTTAGAAGCGTCCTACAGAGGCGTACGTTCGTACACTGTAGGTGCTG
>JASFEL010000174.1:0-3657 GCA_050124855.1 Candidatus Thorarchaeota archaeon
AGTCCAATCAGGACCCCTACGACCATCAGATAGACCACAATCAATCTATATTCCCGGTATGATTATGTCCTGAAACCGTATCAGGATTTTGATTTCCAGTCCAATCTCTCTGTAGATGTAATAGTGACCCTTTTGCGGTTTATCCATCACTACTTCCGATAGTAGTATAGAGCTGATATACTAGCGAAGGAAACAGCTCCAATCCATATCATTAGTAACGCAAGTGATACATCAGTGGATACTTCAGTTGCTGAAAGACCTACGATTGCAATTGGAATCGCATAGAGAATGAAAGCAAAACCATTACGAGCAGCTTTATCAGAGATTTGTACGGTGCGCTCATCCCGGAGCCTCTGTGAGTATATCATGAACCCCATCATCACTGCAATGAGTACGATTCCTCCGAATGCTGACGCCAGAGATAGAGGCAATTGCGAGGCTGGGAAGAGGAGGCTTGTGATAAATTGCGCAGCAAACCACCCGAAAGCAAGACAGACCAGTATCAAGAGAAAGGATCTGTTTGACATTTTTTCTTCGGCCACGAAATCACCTCTTGTAGTAGTAGAACAATGACAGGTAGTAGATGACGAAAGACAACATCCAGATTACAAAGGTCAATCCAACTGCCAACTGCATTGTAATCGTTTCTGCTTGTGCTATTACAATCCAACTAAGAGGCAGAGCTATTACGATAAACCAGTAGGCGTTGCTTCCCGACTTTTTCATGATTTGTGAGAACCTCTCGTCATGAAACCTCTGCATGTAGGTAGCACCTAGAACCCCGCCGATCATACCACCGATGGCCCCCATGATACCTCCTAGAGAGGTTATGTCTAGAATCCACATGACAGTGAACACTATCAGCACAACAACCACAATACCCAGACCTGCCAAAACACTACGATTTATTCTCATCATCCCGTCTAACTCCTGTAGTCGAAGATTTCTTCAATTTTCATCTCAAATGCGCGGGCTATTTTGAATGCCAGTAGAAGAGTTGGATTGTAGGTACCTTTCTCCATAGATATTACAGTCTGACGGGTGACGCCCAAACGACGTGCAAGGCCTTCCTGAGTCCATTGCTCAGGATTAGACGATTGAGCCATTCGCTGTTCGCGAATTTCCTTGATTCTATTGACAATCAAACCAACCACACTCATATCGTGATGTAAAGTTCACTTTACGTAAAGTATACTTTACATTTAAGGTTGTTGGTCACCCCAGCTAAGTAATAAGACGTTAGATTCATAGAGCCAAACAATGAAACACGCGATAGTCAGACCGCCAAGCAATGCTTTTGGGCATTGCATCTCATCACACCCGGCACATCATACTCTAGACCTGTCCATAGCTCAAGAACAACATGCGGAATATTGTCATAGGTTGTCGAATCTAGGACTGAAACTGATTAGACTCCCTCCGGATGAGAAGCATCCTGATTCTTGTTTTGTAGAGGACACGGTAGTTGTCCATGGCAACAGAGGCTTCATCACAAGATTCGCAGAGGATAGTCGTAGGGGCGAGGAGCTTGCAGTTGCAGAGATCCTCAAGGACTATGTGGAACTAGGATTTGCCAGAAAGCCAGCTACAATAGAGGGTGGTGATGTCATTCATCTTCCTGACCGATTGATCAGCGGCATCACGCAGAGGACTAATGTGAAAGGTGTGAAACAGATGTCAAGATGGCTTGGCATCAAGTCAGATACTATTGAGGACCCGTCCATAATTCACCTAAAGAGTCATGTCACGTACCTGAGTGGAAATACAATTATTGTCACTGAAGACTTTGAGAATCATCCAACGCTGCAGGAATTTGATAAGATAGCTATCCCAAGAGAAGAGGATTATGCCGCAAACACGTTGACCATTGGTAATGCTGTTCTGATGTCCCAAATGCATCAAAAGGCGCAGACTCTTGTAGCAGAAGCTGGATTTGAGGTCATTTCATTGGACATGAGTGAGTTTGAGAAGTGTGAAGGAGCTCTTACTTGCCTCTCAATTATATTCTAGAGATTCAGTTTGTTTGAATCCCTAATGCCAGAGAACCATTAGTCTTGTAGGGTGATTCGTCCAGAAGACCATTCCATTGAATCTCAGCAGGATAGTTAAAGTCGGGCAGTTCTCTACAACGAGCCATCCATCTCCAGCATGGCACGCCATCCATCAGTTCAAGTCGGTAGAGATTGGCCTTTGTGGCACTGTATCGGACCTCTAGCAATGTACCCTCATCAAGTCCTTCTATGTCAGCCACATCAAGAATCTCTTTTCCATTTGAATTTCCATGACCCCTCTGTGAGAGATAGTATCTGATGTCCTTTCCAGAAATTGGATCACGTACAATGATAGCAACATGGGGCCTAGCAATTGGATTCCACCATCGTGGAAACGCGGGTCTTCTGACTAAAATCGGATCGGTAATGGGCCCAGTCTCTGAGGGTACGGTATGATGCATGATTTTTCTCTCCACCTAGAGGGATTGTTGAATTGGCATATAAGGGAGCATTGCACAATTTGGTGCTCTGGAACGAGACCTAGATTGCTCCTAAGCACTTTTTGAGATGGTGAATTTCGTCCTACAAGAATGTGTGTAATGCCTAGAGGCAAAGGTGAAGAACAGTTTTTTGAGTGCTTAACAAACGGTCAACCATTCGGTTTTGCTTACATAATCTATGCCATTCAACCGGTCACTCTTCATCAGGCGAGTGACCGATGATGAGAGGCCTGCCTTCAAAGAGTGAGCCGACTACTTTCCTCCGAGCATTTTCGAGAAGTCGCCAGATAGTGCCCCTTGATACACCCATTGCATCCCCGGCATCTTCTTGGTACATGCCCTCAAGATCCACAAGTCGTAAAACCTCTGCTTCCGCTGGGTCAATATACACGGGTCTATCATCAGCTTTTGGTTCGGGATTCATACGAGTTGCCTTGAAACGTGGTCCTAGTTTGGGTTGCACAGGCATTCGTCCACGACGACCCCTTCTTCTTCTATGCATCTCTTGTCACCAGCTACTGTATCTTACGAAATGGAGTTGAGTCTAGAATAGTCAGTCCAATATGCTTATATTCGTTCGTATGCACATAAATAATGTTGTGCATATGCACAAAATTACATAGTGAGATGAATAACATATGTATGGATACGGACGCAGAGGTGGCGGTGGTCGTGGTGGTAGATGGCCCGGGAATGGGCCGTTCCGAGATCTTCCTCCATGGGAAAGGCCAGGATGGCTCTATGGACCCGGCTCTTGCTGGACTCTTGGATATTGGAGAGATTCTGGAGTGAGACCTCCAGTTGTGGGTCAAATAACTCCAGCAGATGAACGTGAGGCCCTACAGTATCAGAAGGGCTTGTTAGAAAGCCAGCTGAAATCAATCCAAGAGAGCTTTGAAAGAATTGAACGGCGACTGAGTGAGTTAGAAGAGAAGGAATGAGAGGGGGTGTTGTGCCCCCACTTTATTCACTTGCTACAAACTCAGCAATCTTGCCCCACATGCTCTTGAGTAAACGAGTTATCTTATGATTAGGATCGAACTCTGGTAATGTTTTCACAGCCACCATTGATTCTGTCATGACCGAATCAAATGGGATTGTACCCAGAAAATCCACTCCATTCTCAGCACATATCTCTTCAATTCGCTCAGTGTTTTCAAGATTCA
>JASFEL010000175.1:0-3657 GCA_050124855.1 Candidatus Thorarchaeota archaeon
AATTCCTCATAATCTTGAGAGTAGTTGGCTGATGTCCACTGTACTTCGAGATCTAGTTTGTAATTATATGTCTGCGTCGTCCAAGTATGCAGCGTAATGAGATCGATATTCCAGTCATCCTTTGAGCTGTCGCTTGATTCAGAAGTACCAATCACCTGAATTGTGTAAGTTGATGAGGTCAAACCTGTTGCAGTGAGGTTTGTCCAACCAGTTGTGGAAATTGCACCAAGTGCATTCCAAGAGAACCCGTCCCAATAGTTGACGTTCAGATTCTCTGAACCAGTGTGGCTTCCTACATAGATACAAACTTCTTCATATGTTCTATCAGAAGTAGCAGAGGTCCATTGGTATTCAAGATTGATTTTTTCCACTGTTGGTGGAACTCCTGTTACATGAATACTGAAATTTCCAATTGGATGTGCATAGGAACCGTCATCAAAAGCAACATCCAGCTGGTACAATCCAGGAGTACTTGGTGATGTGATTTGAAAGGCATACGTAATGTATGAATTCCTCACAGCTGCAGTATTACTTACTGTGATTCGATTCCCATTGATTGTCGCAGTTCCCCAATTTGTACCACCAACATCTGTGATACCTGTGAAACCCGCTGGAACATCAATTGTCAATGTTCCTCCTGATTGGATGTCTGCTTTGTTCGCATCTTCATCAAGTGATACATACACAGTTGTTTGCGTACTAGTTGAAACAGAATGTATCTGTGAAGGAGGCAAGGATGATCCAAGCCAGAGCTGAGCAGCCGGTCGGTTTCCGTTAACTTGTTGTGAGTGATATGATTCAGTATAAGTTGAGGAATTCGCTGTAATTCGTATATCGATGTAGAATTCAGAATTTATCTTATTTGAATCGCCCCTCACATAGAACGAACGTGCAGTGTGAGGTTGCACGGTTATTGGTGAGGAACCTGCCCAGTAGGCAACCTGTTTGTTTGAAAGAGCCCACTCAGATGTTGGGGACGATGATCCACTTCCCTGTTGGATACCATTTAACCATGAACTACCAGTGTAGTTGAATTCAACTCTTGAAATGTCATAGACATCATCAGTAGGATTCCAGAAAATTGCTTGATAGAATGCATATTGATCTTTATCAGCCATATCAGGAACTGAACCTGTTACAAAGACAGAGCCCGTTTCTCCACCGTAAGGTGAAGTTATGCTTTCTTCTTGGATAGTAAAGTAACTTGAGTCAAGTATAGACCCCTGAGCATTGGAAAAAGTTCCTTCGATTCCAACATCAGCTGTTGAATCAACGTCTGAAGTAGCACTGTCAATATCATCTTCTGAGTTAGATGGTGGAGGATCACCGTTAGATTCGGTAAGTGTATCGTAAATAGAATCAGGCCCATCTTGCTGACTAGTGAAACTTGAGTGTGTCCCAATATCTGGAGAACTATCAATATCAGATAGATTGGAATCTACATAGTCCTCAGTCCCAAGGGCAGAAGTCTGGTATCTATTCAAGGGAGAGTAAGTTTCTAGGCTAGGAGGGATGTGCTCTATGTTGGTATTTACTGTTAATGAAATCATGAATAGTAGTACAAAGCTTAGTACAGGCAGTATGCTCTTTCTCCGATATTCTTGGCATGTGGGCATAGTTTCCCCTCGGGAGGATTATTCAATAGTCAGTCGGGAATATTCGAACAGTCCTTTAGGAACTTTATATGCATATTTTGTAGGTGATTGCTGTTCATCACGACTGCACAAATCCATCAGTAGTTCGGGTGAGTCATACAGGATACAATCCCGAAGGGGATGATTTTGCTGCAATCAGAAGCTTCCTATTCCACCAGAACAAGAAGATCAGTGGGCGTGACATTGGAACCCGGTTCGACATTGACCTCTTTGACGGTCCCTGCTGACAAGGCCTTTAGCTCATTGAACATCTTCATGGCCTCAAGGATGCAGACAGTATCGCCACTCTGTACTGCATCTCCCACCTTCACCATTACTTCAGTGATCTTTCCTGGCATGGGCGGATATACTCCTCCAGTGACTTTCTTTCCAGCTGATGCCGGAGCGGTTGCTGATGAGTCAACATCAGCTTGTCTTCGGACGCGTGACCACTCGATCTCACGTGTGTCCCCATTTATCTCGAACGTGGCTTTGCTGCTGGTTCTGGAGGTAATCTTGAGAGTGTGATCAGCATAAGTGTCGTTGATACTCCAGGATCCATCCTCAATCTCTTCGACCTTCAGTGTATAGCTCTCCTCGCCCACCTTGACTATCAGCAGTCCTCCTTCATCGAGCTTTTTGATCTCAACAGCGTAGTTGCGGTCTTCGAGCTTGATGTCGTACTCTGAACTCATCATGGACCCCCCTGTCTTCTACGGCGCATCTCGGTACGTCTGCCTGCTGATGCCCAAGCAGAGCTCGAGCGTTCCCAAGTACCTGGAGCATGAGTCGCTCCCGAAGTATGTTGCTCATCGATTCCAGCTCTAGACCAAGCATCTCCATGCAGAAGTGGAGCTCCGAGTCCTGAAGCCTGTGCGCTCATATGAAGGACTGCGGCAATCATAGCAGCCTCCTGTTCAGCTGTCATGTCCCCTCTCGCTTTCTTCTGGGCCTTTCTCTTCAAGAAGTCAAGCGCATACTGCGGAAACAGAGCATAGGATACAACGTCTCGTGGTAAATGAGGAACGTCCTTCAGATCCTCCTCAGCCTTGGGGAGTTCAGGTTCTAGATAGTCTGCAGGTCGTTTATCGAGGGGCTTTTCATCTCCGATTGCCTTCTTCTTGATCTCCGGGTCAATCTCAGCTGGTGGCCTACCATAGTAGCCTCGAACATACTGCTTGACCTCATGAGGAATCATGCTGTAGCGTTCACCGGTGACAACATTCAGGGTGGCTTGTGTGCCAACTATCTGACTTGATGGAGTGACTAGCGGGGGATAGCCTAGTTCAGCCCGTACGCGAGGCACTTCTGCTAGCACCTCATCATAACGGTCCAACGCACCTTGCTCTCTGAGCTGGTTGTCTAGGTTAGATAGCATTCCTCCAGGCACCTGGAAGACCATGACTTGTGGGTTGACTCCCTTCAGACTTCCCTCAAATTGACTATAACGCCCTCGAATCTTTCTGAAGTAGTCTGCAATCTCTGCCAACAGATTGAGGTCCAAACCGGTGTCGCGTTTAGTGCCCTTGAGGCCCTCAACAATGGACTCTACAGCAGGTTGCGATGTGGTCATGGACAAAGAGGATATCGCACAGTCCACAACATCAACACCTGCTTCTGCACCCTTTAGATAGGCCATAGAAGCCATGCCACTAGTATAGTGCGAGTGGAGCTGAATTGGGATGTCAATTGCATCCTTAAGCATGCTCACGAGTTCAAAGGAATCCTTGGGTGAAATTAAGCCAGCCATGTCCTTGATGCATATCGAGTCGGCACCAAGGTCGTAGAGCTGCTTGGACTTCTCGACAAACTTCTCGTTAGTGTGGAAGGGGCTGAGGGTATAGCAGAAACTCGCCTGAACGTGACCACCCTCCCTCTTGACGAACTTCATTGCCGCTTCCATGTTTCTGACGTCGTTCAGTGCATCGAAGATTCTGAAGATGTCAATGCCTACCTTTACCGCTTCGACTACAAAGGCTTCAAGTACGTCATCAGCATAGTGGCGATAGGAAACAACGTTTTG
>JASFEL010000176.1:0-3651 GCA_050124855.1 Candidatus Thorarchaeota archaeon
CTGCAATGTGCATGGAAATGGTTGGCACGGAATAGAGATCACACGGTCGAATGAATCAATTATCAACTCGAATCGTATCAGCGATAACTCAGATGGTATAGTTCTTGAAGACAGTCGCGACTCATTGCTTTTCGATAATACGATCCATGATTGCTTTAGAGGCATTATGCTCTTTGAGTCCTATAATGTCACTCTATTCAATGAAACAGTATTTGCTGTTTCTCATGATGGTATTCGAATCTATAGGACCGACGTTACGAGTGTGTCAGAGTCTTTTGTCCATGAGAATGAAAACGGAATCTATGTCTATCAGTCAGAGAATAGCACGATAGTCAATAATCGAATCTTGGCGAATTCTGATGTAGGATTGTATCTCAATCAAGGCTCAAGATACTGCGAGGTCTACAACAACACTATAGGATGTAATATGAATGAGGCATATGACTATGGAGTTGATAATTCATGGGATGATGGAATCAGCACTGGGAATGGATGGTGCGACTTCAATGGTTCCGGAAATTATCTAATTCCTGGCTCTGCGTCAAGTATAGACAACTACCCGGGAACGATACCTCCATTTTTGTATAGCACAGTAGGTGCAGAGTATGAGCTGGGGCAAACTGGGAACAACGTCGCTTGGCGGTCTCTGTGTCATAGATACTATGAAGTAATTAGGAATGGGAGTGTTGTCAAGAATTCGACGTGGGATGGAGTTCTGATAGAAGCCAGCCTTGATGGACTGGATATTGGCACACACAATTACACCGTTCGAGTCAATGGTTCAGATGGCACCTGGCTTGAAGACACCGTGTACATCACAATACGAGACACTACTTTCCCGTCAATAGACTCTCCATTAGACATCCAATATGAGAAGGGAACTGTTGGTCACAGCATAACATGGAGTCCTCAAGATGCAGGACCCCAATCCTATGACCTGTATAGGAACAATGTCCTCATTGATTCCAATAGCTGGAACGGTTCTGAGATAGTCGTGAACATTGATGGATTGGATACAGGAAGCTACAATCACACCTTGGTCGTGTATGACTCCAGTGGCAATAGCGTTTCGGATCAAGTGATGGTCACAGTCACACCCGAAACCATCACTACAACTACTACCACAACAACAGCCACATCTACAACATCAACAACGGTTTCGACTACAACCACGAGCACCCGCACCACACCCACAACCACGGAACCACCTCCGTTTCTATCCGACGAGATAATGATACTCGTGATTGCGGGAGGAATGGCCGCAATTATCCTGATTGCTTTGATACTATCCCGCAGAAGACGATGAGATCTGATATCTGCATCAAAAGAGAATGTGATGTGATTGCCGGGAATTGTACCCGGCCCGGTAGCACTAAAATCGAATGGGAGAGATTTAACTGTAAAGAAGAGAGATCAATAGAAGGTGGAACACCTTATGACTTTTGAAACAGCCTTTATGATGGATAGCTCCAGTATCAAATATGGTCTTGGTGCTACCAAAGAAGTAGGCTACGATATGAAAAAACTTGGCGCAAGCCGAATATTGGTGGTTACCGACCCAAACATCGCTGAAAGTGAACCAGTAGAAGTTGCCCTTGAAGCTTTGAGAAATGGAGGTTTAGAAGCAGTTTTGTTTGATGAAGTTCGGGTTGAACCTACTGATGAGTCCTTGAAAGAGGCAATTAAATTCGCAGCAAAAGGTAACTTTGATGGATATCTTGGAGTTGGCGGTGGGTCCAGTATGGATACCGCCAAAGTTGTAAATCTATATTCTACTTATCCAGCTGATTTCCTAGATTATGTCAATCGACCAATTGGTAAAGGAATTCCCGTTCCTGGACCATTAAAGCCCATGATTGCTATTCCAACTACAGCAGGGACAGGAAGTGAGACCACAGGAGTGGCTATTTTTGATTTAGAGAGAATGCATACAAAAACAGGGATAGCCCATCGAGCATTACGGCCAGATATGGGAATTATAGATCCAAATAATACTAGAACAGTACCAAAGATAGTTGCTGCGTCTTGCGGATTTGACGTTCTTTGTCATGCATTGGAATCAATAACAGCACTTCCCTATAATAATCGCCTCGCTCCAGAAAGCCTTGATTTAAGACCAGCTTATCAAGGTGCTAACCCAATCAGTCACTTATGGGCCTCAAAAGCAATAGAACTGGTCTCTGAAAACATCATTCGTGTCGTTCAAAACTCTGATGATGACGAGGCTCGATCAAATATGATTCTAGCGGCAACGTATGCAGGTATAGGATTTGGAAATGCTGGCGTACATCTAGCTCATGGAATGTCGTACCCTATATCTGGAATGGTCAAAGAATATGTTCCTGAAGGAATTAAATCAGAACACCCAATAATTCCCCATGGAATGAGTGTCGTTCTTGTTTCTCCCGCTGTATTTCGTTTTACTTCAGAGAGTAATCCTGAACTACACCTACATACTGCTGAATTGATGGGTGTAGATACATCTGGAGTAAATCCGAAAGATGCCGGTGATATTCTCGCAGGCAGAATTATTGAGTTAATGAAGGCTACTGGAATACCTAATGGTCTTACTGCTGTTGGATTTGATAAAAGCGATGTCGAAGGTCTGGTTCAAGGTACTTTACCTCAACATCGAGTGACCAAATTATCTCCTCGACCAGCTAATGCTGAAGATTTAGGGAAGTTGTTTGAAGAATCGATGGTGATTTGGTAAGGATACGATTTATGAAAAGTGTGATTGGATTGCAGAGAAGAAATGGTGCGCTCGCCGGGATTTGAACCCGGGCCGGATCCGATCTACGGTTCCGAGGGATAAACCCCAGCACATTGGCAGGGATCCATCATAGCCCCTAGACAACGAGCGCAGTGTCCGAGCCGTTGACTCTGGTGAGCGAATTTAAAGGATTCGCTAAGTTCCTTGAATAATTCCATCGAAGAGTGACTGCTCAATATTCCCGCCACTAACCACACAGACCACAGTCTTGTCATAGAATCGTTCAGGAGTCTTCAGCAATGGGCTAACCGATGTAGCTCCTGCCCCCTCAATGACTTGTTTCTGTTCTGTCCAGAGGAGGCGTATACCATCTGCAACAGTGTCCTCATTAACTAGCACAATATCATCCACATACTCCATGCAAACATCAAGAGTCACGGACCCTGGCTCCACTCCTCCAAGAAATGCCTCTGCGAGTGTGTCTGTTTCTTCCACTTGGACGACTTCTCCAGCTTTCCAAGACCAGTACATAGTGGAAGAACCCTCGGTCTGGACGCCAATCACCTCAGTGTCATGTTTCATGCTCTTGACTGCGACTGCAATACCTGCTATCAGTCCACCGCCACCTACAGGTACGACTACTGTGTCGAATCTCTCGACATCTTCCACAATCTCGAGTCCTATGGTGCCCTGACCTGCTATGACCGCATAGTCATTGTAGGGGCTGATGTAGGTCAATCCCTTCGTTTCAGCCATGCTTCTTGCTTTTGCCTCGACCTCATCAAATCCGCCCTCAAGCACTATCTCGACATCATATCCCTGCAGCCTCTTCAGTTTAGCCTTCGACACTTCGTCTGGAACGACTATTGTTGCTGGAATGCCCAACTGCTGCGCTGCGTATGCCACACCCTGCGCATGATTCCCAGAAGAGGCAGTCA
>JASFEL010000177.1:0-3639 GCA_050124855.1 Candidatus Thorarchaeota archaeon
GTAGACAAGTAGCGTCAATGATGGGAAAACCTGACTATGTACCCCCATTAGCTGCTCAGATTCATGTCCACGCAATGACCGTAGCAAAGGCAGACCCTGATAGATTCTTGCACACGGATGGTAAGTATTGCAGTGCAGTTCAGGTCAATGTTCAGAAATGGTATGGTTTCGAGCAGCCTCTTGCAATAGCTCCTGAAGCATATAATTACGAGGTGGAAGCACTTGGAGGCGAACTTCTGCACAGTGCCAATCATATGTCTTCAATAAATCATAGCAATCCATTGATCAAGAAACCAGAAGACATAGACGAGATCAAAGTTCCTATAGAGAGAGAATGGGGAAGAATACCATATGTCATAGATTCGATGAACGGTCTAAAAGAGCTGACAGGGACTTGTTCAAGCGGGGCTTTCTGTGGACCCTTTAGCTTCTTATGTGGCATACATTCCTACACAGGTCTTATTCGAGACATTAGGAAGAATCCAGATTTTGTGCATCAGCTTTACAAATGGGCCATTGACGAGGTATTAATTCCATATGTTAGGCTTCTCAAAGATGAAACTGGCTACACGGACTTCTTTGGTGCAGATGCATGGTCAGCAGTTCCGAATACCAATAAGAAAATCCTTGAGGAGTTTGTCTTCCCCTACAATGCCTACTTGAAGGAACAGGCTGAAAAAGAGGGGATTTCGATGAGTGTTGCAGCCAGTGCAGACTACTGCGAAGAGGATCCCAATAGGTTCGACCATGATCTCATGAAGTACTGTTGGAGGAAGATGGGTGAAGAGTTCTTTGGAAGAACTTTCCTAATGATGGGAATGGGAAAACCTGAACTTTGGCCTATGGATTTGATGAAGGAATACCTTGCTGAGAATAAAACTAGGTCTTGGACGCCTCCTGTAATGGCAGGTTGTAGCGCCAGCTATATGAGAGACGCGTCACCCACTGAAATTGCTGAATATGTAAAGAGGGTCATTGATAATCTTGGTAGAGATGGAAGGATAAGTTTCTTCGGCATCCAGATTCCGGCGGACACTCCACCAGAGAATGTACATACATTCATTCAAGCAGTGAAAACCTATGGTGTCTACCCAATAGCTGAGAATCTAGATGATGTGGAGCTTAAGATACCACCAGACTTCGAGCCCTATCAAGACTGGTTTAGGAAAGAAGTTGCTGCAGGTAGATTGGCTGAATATGAATAAGCGGGTTGCACATGTTTGAGTTCGAAACCGAGCAGAAGATCCACGAAATAGGTAGTATCAGGCTTGGAGGACAACCAGGCCAGCTTCCCACAGTCATGATAGGGAGCATATTTCATAGAGGCCATGGGATAGTGAGTGACCATGGTAGAGGAAACTTCGATGAAAAGAAAGCGCGACACCTCATTCAGCAACAGGACACTCTTTCAGAACAGATAGGCATTCCCTGCATAGTCGATGTCTTTGGAGAGACCCCAGCGGCTTTGGAGAAATATGTGGAATTCGTATCCGAGGTGACAGATTCCCCTTTCTTGTTAAATGCACCAACAGCAGAGGCTCGGATTCAGGGAACTCAATCTGCGAGAGAGATCGGTCTACTTGATAGAACGATTTACAACTCCATCAATTACACACTGAATGAACAAGAGATAGAAGGCATCAAGGAAACTGGTGTGAAGTCAGCTCTGATTCAATCAATGAATCCACGAAATACAAGGCTCGGGGGTATGAAAGAGATCATCAAAAAGGATACAGAAGCTGGTCTCTTGACTGACTCTGTACGAGCAGGTATTGAGAAACCCCTTCTGCTCGCACCGGTCTATGATGTGCCAAGTATGGGACTTGGGGTGAAAGGAGTCCATCTCTTGAAGAGTGAGTTTGGGCTTCCCACGGGCATTCCACCAATTGGCATCATTGGAACCTGGGATAGAATCAAGGGGCTCGGAAAAGATGTCAAAAAGGCCTGTAGAGCAAGTGCGTTGGCACTCTCTCAATACTCAGGTTCAGACTTCATTATCTATGGTTCAATCGCAAGGGCACCCGACCTATTTCCCGCGTGTGCCATGGTTGACATTATTGTGGCATACATCACACGACAGGCATATGGTACGAAAATACTAACTGAGAAGCATCCATTCCACAAAGTACTAGGATAGGTGAAGCAAGTGTTCAAGTTCAAGAGAGAACAGGAGATCTACGATATTGCTGGGGTGAAGGTAGGAGGCCAACCAGGGCAATTGCCAACAGTGATGCTTGGCAGTATATTCTATGAGGGGCATGACATTCTAAGCGATGCAAAGAAGGGGGAGTTTAACAACGAGAGAGCACAGCAACTCATCAAGTGTGAGGAGGAGCTCTCAGATCAGACTGGGAATCCGATGATTCTTGATGTATGCAGTTCTTGGCCAGACGCCTTTGAGAATCTTATTGATTTTGTGGCCAGCAATACCGATAGTCCATTTGCAATTGATGGGACTACTGCTGAAGTGAAAATAACTGGAGCTAGGTATGTCAGGGAGGTCGGATTATCTCAAAGGGTTGTGTATAATTCAATAATGCCACACACAAAGGATGATGAACTTGCAGGAATCAAGGAATCAGGAATCGAGTCTGCGATTTTGCTCACCCTGAACACGAAAATGCCAACTCTGGCAGGTAGACTTGAGGTAATGGATGATTTGCTAAGTCTGGCTCAACAGGCAGGAATATCAAAACCAATTGTGGACACAACTGTTCTGGACAGACCAGATGTGGGGCCAATTAGCAAAGCCATCCATATGGTTAAGAAGAAATACGGAATCCCTGCAGGAGCGGGTGCTCACAATGCAGTGGCAAGATGGGCTGAAATGAGTGACTTATCAACTGAGAAGATATCTTTGGCAAGTGCGGTTGCTAACTCTTTTCCAATAGCCTTCGGAGCAGACTTCCTGTTATATGGACCAATCGATCATTCCAAAGAGGCGTATTTCACGAGTTCCTTGGCGGACACATATGTTGCATATAATGCAAGACAGGAGTTTAGGACACGCCCGTTAACAAGTGAACATCCATTGATGAAGATCTTCAGAACTTGAGGTGAGACTTGAAACGAGATTCACTATAGTGTATGATAACGAGGCAAGACCAGGTTTCAAGAATGGTTGGGGATTCTCTTGTCTTGTCGGAGAAAGAGTGTTATTTGATACAGGACCGGACTCCAGAGCTCTGGCATACAACATGCGAAAGCTGGGAATTGATTTTCAAGAGATTGATACAATTGTGCTCTCGCACAGCCATAGGGATCATACGGGCGGTATTGAAATTGTGGAGCAGCTTGGTGATGTCCGAGTGTTTGCTCCAAGATCTTTCTTCAAGCCCATGAGGAGAAGCCTCTCCAGATTTGACAATGTGGAGTTGGTAGAAGTTACTGAAATGATAAATATCAGGGAGGGAATCACTTCAAGCGGCGAGATTGGACGAATAGGTGAGCAGTCCTTAGTAGTGAGAACACCTAAGGGACTTGTGTTAGTCACTGGTTGTAGTCATCCAGGTCTCGATAGAATAATGAACATAGCACAGCAAAGCGGAGTCATCTATGGTGTCATTGGCGGATTTCATGGATTTGACAAGCTTGAGATTCTCAGAGATGTAGGGATGATAGTTCCATGTCACTGCACTA
>JASFEL010000178.1:0-3621 GCA_050124855.1 Candidatus Thorarchaeota archaeon
GTCCATTATCAGTTCTAACTTGGGGTGATATATCCGCCCAGAACCTCATTGACTGTGCTAATCATGGAATTCCAGCGGCAATAGTTCCAGCGCCATTGGTGGGCGCAACAAGTCCAGTGACCCTCGGTGGAACCCTAGTTCAATTCAATGCTGAGGTTCTCAGTGGCATAGTGATTGCCCAGTTAACAAAGCCTGGCGCTCCCTTAGTCTATGGATGTGCTACTTCAATTTTAGACCAACGATATGGCACCAGCAGAATCGGGGCGCCTGAGGCTGTCATTATTGCATGTGCCTCTGCAGAGATGGGGAAGTTCTATGGAATACCAACCCATGCTTATCTTGGTGTGTCTGACTCGAAAGCCGTTGATGCACAGAGTGGCTACGAGTCAGCAATGGGCCTAATACAAGCAGCACTTGCTGGGATCAACATTGTGTCCGGTCCAGGAATGCTGTTGAGCATCAATTGTCAGTCATTGGAGAAGCTAGTTCTTGACAATGAGATATGCGGTGCTGCTCTGCGCGTCAAGGAAGGAGTCAATCTTGATGGTATAGATGAAATTCCGGATTTAGTTAGAGTAGCAGGTCCTGGGGGAAACTACCTGAAAGAAAGACATACTCTGAAGCACCTTCGAAAGGAACACATCTTTCCTTCGGATGCAATCGATAGATCATCATTGGATGCCTGGGTTGAAAATGGCTCCAAAGAAACAATGGATCTGGCCAAAGCCAGAGTTGACTCCTTACTGGAAAAGCATGAGCCAGAATTACTTCCTACAGACAAAATAGAGGGCATGAAATCGGTCATGCGTGAAATAATTCTTCGACATGGACTTGATGATTCTGCACTCTCACTCTTGTAAAGAAAGGAATCGAGGAGCGCACATTCTCGCTCCTCAACAGTTCAGCAATTCTATCGCTCAACCTCAATCTCTTCGAGAGTCTTCCCCTTTGTTTCTAGCGGCTTCGTCAGAAGTGTCACAAGAGGAATTAGCATCAGTAGGCCTGCAAATATCCAAAAGCCGTCCATTACTGGAAACATTGCTGTGAGCATGGCTGAAAGCAATGGACCCACAACGTATCCTAGTCGTGCTCCAGTCACACATACGCCGATGCTTGTCGACCTCACTTCTGTTGTGAATATCTCAGCGAGGTAAACATAGATCCAAGCTAAGACCATTGCCATGAAGAAATAGGCGGCTTGGTAGAACAATGGTGTTCCTGTGAGTCCAAGTGCTATGAGGCATATCACTGACCCTAGAGAACCGAGGACCAACACGACGTTTCTCCCAATCTTGTCAAGCATCAAACCTGAAACCAATGCGCTTACAGGCAAGAGAAGTCCTGCGATTGTCAGAATGGAGTTGAATTCTGCGTCTGTGAAAGTCAACACTCCAGTGAAATATTCTCCACCGAACGTTGTAGCCATTTTGAAAGCAATTGTCCACGTTAGATAGACCACAGTTGCAATGATGATATATTTCCGGTCCTCCTTTCTTAGTTTTCTGAGTGCATCCATTATGCCAAGACGAGCTCGCCCACGAGCTTCTAGAGTGTCTTTCCATCTCTGAGGATCTTTCATGAAGTAAAGTAGGACCATAAGTAACAGCATTAAGAAGAACATGGAACCATAGCCCCATCTCCATCCAAAGGAGTCAATGAAATTGCTCCCAAGAATAGCATAGAGTGGGATTACACCAATGAGGAATGCTGCACTACCATAGAGTCCTCGCGTTTTTGGAGGCGCTTCTTCTGAGATTGGAACTTCCCATAGGTTCGAAGTGGTTCCCATGATCACTACGGAATAGAGAAGCAGGAACATATAGATGTTGAATGACAAGAAGACGATGAGGATCGCAGGGATACCCATCACAAGGACTAGAGTAAACATACCCATCCTTCTTCCATATGCGTCAGCAAACCAAGCTATGAAGAAGACGCCAAATACAATTATTCCAAAGAGTCCCTGCAATAATGCAAACTCGCTTCGAGCAGTCGCTTCAGCAATTCCTGACCAGAACTCATCGAGTATACCAGGCACTGCTTTGGTTTCAATTAATGAGAGCCAGCTATCCATCTGACTCACTAGACCCATGATTGCAACAAGGAAAATCATGTACCTCTTTGAGTAAGCTGGACTACTGGTTGTTTGCTCAGTATCTTCCATTTATCTCCCTCAACCTTATTGAGTTGGAACTTAATCGTCTACTGGACCTCATATTAGAGTCTTCTTATGTTTCGACTGATATCCAAATCAATCAGAGGGCTTTATCGAATTCAGAATACATCTCAATGCAGCAATCTATATGTGCCGCCAAGGGCGAGCTATCTATAGTTGGGAGAGCCAGTCCAGATGAATGAAGAACTTGCAACTCTGCTAGCAAAATGCACAAAGCTGCTAGAGGACTACAAATATGATGAAGCTGAGAAAGAGCTAAATATCGCTGTGAGTCTTGCTCCACACAGCCCTGAAGCATGGGATTTGCTTGGAACGTGCTATATGTTCCTCAACAAAATGGGTGATGCAGAACGGGCATACCGGAGGGCTTCTGAGATTTCCCCATCGGTTTCTAAGTACTGGCATTCCTTAGGATCAACACTGGGCCATCTAAATCGGTTCGAAGAGGCTGAGAGCTGTCTTCGAAAGGCAATAGAGATTGGACCTGTAACTGCGCGATCATGGTCATCTCTTGCTAGTTCTCTCCTAAATCTCAATAGACATGATGAAGCCATTGAAGCAACCAGAACAGCAGTTCAGATTGATCCACAGTCCTTTGACGCATATTTCACAATGTCTCTAGCATACTTCTACAAGGGCCAAATGGATGAAGCCGAACACTCGATGAAGCAGGTCTTAGAGATTGAACCTCGACTCTCTCAAGCGTGGGAGGTTTTGGCTGAAATCCACAAAAGGAAGGGACAGGAACAAGAAGCCAAAAATGCGCTGAAGAAAGCGGCAGAATTGAGAGGCAAATAGCATAATCATATTCTCGGATCCGTAGCATGTATAATTACTGACACTGAGTTTTGATTAAAGCCCTTGAATCCTTGTCGTCTCTCGATCAGTTCCAAGTGGCTTCCTATTGCTCCTATCTGTTCAAAGAAGCCTTGTCGTTCAGGCCTGATGTGACCACTATCTACGGTATTCCGGAGCCTTGTCAACTGCACGGGTCTTCTTTCTGATTCAACAAACGCTTGCTTAAGGAACTTGAAATCTGAAAAGGGTCGCATCCTCATGACTCCATGGTTCATGAGTCCTGCTTCAGCGTGACTGAAATCAACTCGAGCTGCTAGATGATGCATTCCACCTTGAAGGATGCTTTCTCCATGTAGTGAAACCCATAGTCCTACAGTTCCAATGTCCTTGCATTCAGTCATCTCTTCATGTGCAAAATCATAATCTCGCTCTTTTTCTGTTATATCAACATCTGCAAAGATAGTGATGCCACATATGGGGTGTTCTAAGACCTGAGCGCCCCATCCTCCTTGTTTGCCTGCAAAGAACTGTTCACGAGCCTCAAATCCCATGGTTTCGAAGATTTCAATGAGAAGATTGTAGTTCTCTCTTGAAGAGCGGTAAGCATGATGGTCGTGATTTCCCCATCCCAATCCAAGTCGGTCTTG
>JASFEL010000179.1:0-3621 GCA_050124855.1 Candidatus Thorarchaeota archaeon
TCGATTGAACTGACATTCCTTTTAACCAGGTCCACTAGATCAACTGCGCTGTTTCTACGAATGCTAGTTGGTTTACTTTCAATCATTGTCTATCACATGGAACACACTTCGAGTCTGAATATAACCCAGAGCCACTATGTAGGCTCACAATCTAGGTTCACATTCTGAGGACTCCTATAGTGACTTCGTGTTTTCGTTTAGCGCAATCTTGGCTTTGAGATTCCCCCGAAACTGCCTGCATATTGCACCCCGAAGGCAGTATAATACCATCCCATAATACTTATATATAGTAATACGTAATAAAATTACGTGGTTAGCTGAATACGCACGGGAAACCGGGCTGGGACTACCACGAGGTGAGATGAATGACAGACAGGAAAAATCGCAATCAGTGGAAACGGATTGCCAGGCGTATTGCTAAGAGCTACTCGCTTGAGTCAATCTATCACGACTATCCACGGAGGCCTGATTGGCCTTGCATAGCGTTGCGGCCAGGTCTGTACAAACAATGAGGGAAGTAGGTAAACATGGCAATAGCAAAGAATGAAAAGAGGAAGAAGGCACCAAGAAAGAAGATCTCAACAAGAGCCATCGCATGGGCTTACCAGTATAACCGCGGCCAATGAAGCTGGCTCTTTACGAGCTCCTTCTTCTTGGCGGTTCATGTGAGCCCGTGCTCGTGTCTATTATGGCATGAGCACTCTCACTCCCTTCTACTGTTTTTAGAAATCCAATTCATTTTGTGTATCTCTTTTTAAGATCCTTGAACCACTCGGGGACCACAGCATCGTCAACTCTATCGGAGGAGGGGAGATAGGGCTTGATGTCGACTATTGGGGTCTCATCCTTTGCATCTATCTGGTCTATCTCAATAACTCTGTTCTCTTCATTCAAGGCAACAATTTTCACAATAGATAGGCAGAGGACATTGGGCCTTGCTGGAGACCGACTGGCAAAGACACCAGAATTTTCTGCTCCTTCAGTAGGAGGTACATCTTGCAGGTGCGTTCGATACTCGGGCATGTCAAATCCTGTGGCCCACCATATGACATGGATATGTGAGAACTTGTCAATATTCAGTGTAGCATCCCAGAACCTAGAATCAATATTCAGAAAGATTCTTCCATCCTCAGGTTTCTTCACGAATCCTATTGGTTCAATCCTAAACTCCAAAGCCTCACCTCAGTTAGTGACCACAGCTCGAATAGCATCAAGTGTCTTTTCAACATCTTCCTTGGTGTGAGAGAAGGACATTGCTCCTAGACCATGATATCCAAAGATGCCCTCTTGCATAAGCAGACTCTGGAACTTGTCAAGTGCGTCGTGGTCAAGCTCCGTTCCTATATCGGTTCCTGTCCGCGGAGGCCCATCCATTCTTTTATGTAGAGCATGGATATAGACAAGAGATCCATGCCCAGTGGAAATCGCTTTGTATTGATGCTCATCGAAAATCCTGTTTACTTCAATTCTGAAATCTGTGCATCTCTTATTTAGCCCAGGATACTCGTCTTTCTTTTCCTTTAACTGGTCGAGTGCTGTGCAGGCTGCAGTCATTGCTAGAGGGTGACTTGAAAATGTCCCTCCACCAACCCAACGACCTCCTTCTGCTCCTGGAGTGGCAAGACCCATGATATCCTCACGTCCGCCATAGACACCGAGATGCATTCCTCCTCCTATAATCTTCCCCATTGTCATGAGATCAGGAATTACCCCAAATTCATTCTCTCCTGCAGAACCATAGCTGAATCTAAAGCCTGTGATGATCTCGTCAAAGATTAGCAATATGTCACGGCTCTCCGTCTGTTCTCGAAGATATGGCAGGAAGTCATCGTCTGGAGGAACTGCGCCGCCTGCTCCCAAGACTGGTTCGATAATTACAGCGGCGAGATCACTCCCATGCTCCTTCATCACTTCGTCAAAACTGGCTCTCTCATTGAAATTGAATGAAACACCATTGAAGTATGGTTCATCGGTGTATGGTGACTTGAGGTGATATGCCAATGCATCGTTGCCGCCATGCCAACCCCCTAGGGTTTTCGCTACAAGCTTCTTTTTCGTGAAAAGACGCGCCAACCGAGTTGCATACATCGTTGCCTCTGCACCAGTAGAGCAGAATCTCATCTTCTTCAAGAAAGAGACTCCCTCCCTGAGCTTCTCAGCAAGCAACACCATCTGCTCGTTGAGGCCGCCGAAATGAATCCCCTTCTCGATTTGTGCGGCCAAAGCTTTTCGCACAGCTGGATTGTTATGCCCCAGAATTTGAGAGTAGTGAGTCATCCACCAGTCGATGTACTCATTGTTGTCTACATCCCATATGTGTGATCCGTCACCTCTAGCGATGTAGGGTGGATATGCATCGCAGCTATCAAGGCCAAAGGTACGGATGTTGTGATTGATGCCGCCACAGAATAGGCTTACAGCTCTCTCCCAGAGCTTCTTGGAGGATGGAGTTGCCTCTTTGTATTTCTCAATGACCATGAGTTTCACCATATATCTAATACACTTGATTCACTACTGGGCCAAGATTTATTCTTTGGGTAGAACATGCATTGCCTAAGCACTGTGACGAAGAATGACTCCTTGTAGTTCATCACTCTGTTTTCCGTTTGCAACAACTCGGGTTCCATTCACTAAGACTTCCAGGATTCCTTCAGGAAACTGGTGAGGATCCATGAATGTAGCCTTGTCAATCACTGTCTCAGCGTTGAACACCAAAATGTCCGCTATCATCCCTTCTTGTATTCGTCCCCTCTCATCGAGACCCAGCTGCTGAGCTGGGAAGCCTGACATCTTCCATATCGCTTCCTCAAGAGATAGGTGTCCCTCTTCTCTGACGTATTTCCCGAGAATACGGGGATAAGTGCCATAAAACCGAGGATGAGGTTTGCCATAGCCTAGAACTCCTGTCGGTGCTACTCCCTCTCCATCGGTCCCGACCATTGTATAGGGAGATTTCATTATGCGATGAATGTCTTCATCTCCCATGCTCTCCATTGTCATTCCGACCTCACCCTTTTCGTCTAGAAGAAGTTCGAAGAGCATGTCAGCAGGATCCTCATAATTTCTCGTTTCACTGATGGATGCAAGACTGAAACCTTCTACCCCCGCCCATTTCTCTGTCTTGACAGATGAGATGTAAATGCCGTCCCATCCTGATTCATTGATCATATTTTCCCAGCCCTCAATCCCTGACTCGATATCTTTTCTGATTCTCTTTCTGGATAAATGGTCTTTGAGGTTTTCAAGAATGCCATCAATACCTCCCTCATGGGCCCAGGGAGGTAGGACAGTAATGAGTGATGTAGCCCCCCTGTTGTATGGGTATTGGTCGCACGCAATCATGAGTCCACGTTCATTGGCCTCTGCAATCATTTTCAGCGTTGTCTTACTAGCGCCCCAGAATGGTCTACCTGCAACCTTATGATGAGCAATTTGTCCGCCACGACAACCCGACTTCTCAACAATGTCTATGAGCTCTTTCACAGCACGAATTAGAGTTTCGCCTTCACCTCGTATATGTGAGAAATAGAGTCCGCCATATTCAGCAACGACCTTTGCCAGTTCAAGTACTTCAGAGGTTTCCGCATACACTTGAGGAGCATAGATTAACCCTGTACTGAG
>JASFEL010000180.1:0-3612 GCA_050124855.1 Candidatus Thorarchaeota archaeon
AGGCGAGTGGTCTGCATAACTACAATCTTCTTGTGGGCTGCCCCAGAGAGAGGGAAAGAGCTGCAAGATCTGAGGTTCAATACTTCATTGGCGACCTCTTAGAAGACTCCGAACTCAAGGTATATCGCACCCCAATCTCAGGCCTACTCGCTGCATTGACAACTCTGAATCCATTTGACGTGATTCATGGGCTGAGAGAGTTCGCTTTGGAGAACGCCTATCAATTCAGATTCGCAATACGTTTCACACCAATCGAAAGGTGTGTTTCTACGTCATTAGAGGAGATAGTGAAGGCTACAGAGGAATTGAGTACAAAGATTGAAGATGATGATTCATTCAGAGTCACAGTAAGACGCCGTCATACAGACTTGGAGAATATGGAGGTTGTGACTGCTGCGGCAGCTGTGATTCCTAGACGAGTGGACTTGGACCAGCCAGACAAGACTGTATGGATAGAAATCGTGGGTGAATGGACAGGGGTCTCTGTTCTCAATCAAAACGAGGACATTCTCTCAATCATGACCATGCGAGATGACATGTATTAGCCCCAAACTACTACTCTAGGGCAACCATTGACACCCTGCTTGTCACACAGCCTGAAAGAGCATGATATCTGGCTTCAAGCGAGTCTGACGATGCGACTGCGGCGATTTCTGCTTCATTGATCCCAAAGTGCATCATTATGTATTGTATCCGTTCCTCTGTGGGAGCAAAAGGGCGCTGAACCGCTGGCCCTAGCCTATCGACTATTTGAACAACATGACTCTTCAGATTCGATTCATCCTTCGTCAAAACAACTGCAGCTACAGACTTACTCTCGTCAGTGACTCCTAGCTTATCTAGTGCAACTCCGATTTGATGCTGGCCTGATGCGTAGAGAAGAATCTCAACATCAAGACTTCTGGCGATGGAATAATTCCCCTTCCAAGCATTCAATGCATTCTGTGCTGCTGAGAGAAGATGCTCTTCACCAGCTACAAGTGCTGAGTCAAGTAGTTGTACCGCAACGACCCCTTCAGCTTTCTCAGATGCTAGAGATATCATTGCATCCTTGTTCAAACCCTTAGCATTTCTGAGTTCCCCAATGCCTACATGAAAGACTTCGTCGCCATAGGTCAGGGTCTCTAGACGCACAACAACCACCGTTCTACATTCTAGAGCCTCTTGATGAAATAGTCTGCAACTGTTGGTTCAAAACCAACCTCAAACACAAGCTTGCTGCGAATCTGCTTGAGATCCATAGAGGGATCTTCCTTCTTAAACACCTTCACCAAGGCGATGATTGACTCTCGCATCTCCCAAGGGTACACTGTCCAGCTCTTTGTCTGCACCATATAGAAATCTGGTTTCACTCGTGACCAAGGCTTCCAATGTAAGACTGCTGTCTTCACATCGCCTGCTCCCAGAGTTTTAACATGATCTATTGCATGGTAGAGGCTGTCCCCGGTGTCTGCAACTTCATCTACCAATAAGATGCTTTTTCCTTTCATGGACCCTGTGATTGGTTGCGTTATCTTAGGCTCACGACCCTTTTTCGCTACATCACTATAGTACTCTATTCGGATGTTTTGAAGGGTATCAGCATATAGTACATCAGAGAGGATCCGAGCCGGTATCCAGCCGCCTCTTGCGATTCCAACCACTGCATTAGGCTTGAATCCGCTCTCAACAACACGCTCTGAAAGTCGAAGCGTGAGGTTGTACACGTCATCCCAAGTTAGAATTAGATACTCCATTCTACTCCATGACCCCACACGGGCTTTGAAGCTCAGTGTGCTTCCTCCATATTAACAGTACTGCTGAGAGCGCCCTTAGCACAATGTAGATTTAGGACGAAAGACTCCTCACTCAGCGTGAGTAGCGATGAAACCAGACATTGTGCTCTCCCACATCGGCCAGCTAGCTACGCTAGCAGGACATAGTGATGCTCCGAAGACAGGGCAGAGCTTACAGGAATTGTCTATAATTGAGGATGGGGCTGTTGCCATTAAGGATGGAAGGATCGTTTCGGTTGGCATGACCAATGAGGTCATGTCTAGCCTCAGCGAAGAGCCCGTTCTACCTCCAATCGAGTTTCCCAATATGCTAGCAATTCCTGGCTTCGTTGACAGCCATACACATCTAGTATTCGGAGGTTCAAGAGAGAATGACTTCGCCATGAAGCTTGCTGGCAAAGGCTACATGGAGATACTAGAGGGTGGCGGAGGTATACTAAGCACCCTGAAAGCGACGCGTTTAGCAACTCAAGATGAACTCAGATCCAATGCATTCTCGTATGCCGAGAGTATGCTCACTAATGGGACTACAACAATCGAAGCTAAGAGTGGCTATGGGCTTGACGTCGAGAATGAGGTAAAGATGCTACAAGTTGTAGAAACATTGCGAAACAAGCTGCCTTCAAAGTTTGTTTCTACGTTCATGGGAGCTCATGCGATTCCTCCCGAGTATAATGATAGGGTTGACAACTATGTGGAACTTGTGATTAATGATATGATTCCAACAATTGCAGAACAGAATCTGGCCGAGTTTTGTGATGTATTCTGTGAAGAGGGCGTATTCAGTGTCGAGCAGTCAAGAGAGATTCTCAATGCAGCACAAGACAAGGGTATGAAGCTGAAGGTTCATGCAGATGAGATAGTTCAACTGGGAGGCGCCGGTCTTGCAGCAGAGGTTGGAGCGATATCTGCAGATCACCTCTTGAGGTCCTCCGATGATGATCTAGAAGCTATGGCTAAAGCTGGAACCATCGCTACCCTACTTCCTGGGACTGCCTTTAGTCTCGATACTGAGTATGCAGATGCTCGCAAGATGATAGAGATGGAACTTCCTGTGGCACTTGCCACAGACTTCAATCCAAATTGCGCAAACGAGTCTATGTTCTTCACAATAGCTCTGGCATGTTACAAGATGAAGATGCATCCTAGAGAAGCAATCTCAGCAGCTACGATAAACGGAGCACATGCTCTAAGCAGGAGTGATGTGGTGGGAAGCATAGAACTTGGGAAGTGTGCAGATATCCTGATATTGGACTGTCCTAATCCGGAGTATCTTTCTTGGAGGTTCGGGATTAATCTTGTACACACAGTCGTGGTAAAAGGACAGGTTGTGCATACCAAGCTTGGACCTTAGGAAAGGCATTCGTCAGAACGAGTTCCTGATTTTTGATATTCCTTGAAATGTTCTAGCCATTTCGGGCTCTTTGGCGCTGACTTCACCCACTCCACAAATTGAGTGAGCCTCTCTACCGTTTCAGGGTTGGCGATATGCTCGAATTCGCACGCATCGTCATCCGCAATCTTTTCATCAATCCCAATCATGCAGAAAAACCACTTGAGAGTCTTATGCGCCCGATCAAGTTCTTCTGCAATCTCCACTCCCTTGGGTGTAAGACTGACGCTACGATAACGCTCGTAGTTCACTAGTCCAATTTTCTTGAGCTTTTGAAGAACATATGTGACACTAGGAGCCTTTACTCCCCTCATCTCAGCTATGTCGGTTACACTTGCGGAGCCATGTTCTTGCTGTAACTCATATATCGATTCTAGGTAATGCTCCATTGCTTTTGTCAGACCTTTCAAGACCCCTTCACACATCCCTAGATACTTGGAAGAC
>JASFEL010000181.1:0-3576 GCA_050124855.1 Candidatus Thorarchaeota archaeon
AACCTTCCTCCTAGTGGAAATGCGAATCCTGTCACATCTTCCAAAAAGCTTCCCTATCTCTTTTTCCTTACCCTGTCCCTAAGTTTTCTGATAACACCAGTCAGAGTTGTGACTTCGCGCCCAGTCATGTAGGCCCTACCAAGGAGGTTCCTGAATACCTGTTTTGCAATAGGCTTCCTGTAGTCCTTGAGTTCTAAGTCATCTACAACCTCATCAAAGAATCCATACACGATCTCTCTCTCATCCCGAGTCGCAGGTTTTGCTTCTGTAGGCTCTGGAGGTTCTTCAGATCCATACTTGTTGAACAGTTCATATAGAGTGACAGCTACGGCATGACTGAGGTTCAAGCTCGGGTAGTCCTTGGAGGCTGGTATGGTGAAAGCAAGGTCACAGAGAGCAACTTCTTCGTTTGTCAGTCCTGCGTCCTCTCTACCAAACACTAATGCAACCTGTCCATCCACACTGAATGGGTTTGGCAATTCAGGAAGAGGTACGGCGGCACGAGTCACACTATGATTTCGACCCACTCTCGCCGTGGCAGCCCAAGACGCATGCATATCGTTCAGAGCTTCTTCTAGACTCGAGAATATTCCTGCTCTTTCAAGAATGTCTACGGCCCTTACTGAGAACATCTGTGCATACTGGTCATTTCGGGGATCTTCTCCTACGATTCTGAGATTGCTTACCCCAAAGTTAGCCAAGACCCTGGCTGCGAACCCAACATTCCCAGGGGTTAATGGTTCAACTATTACCACTGTGATATTCGGGAGTTCGGTCAACTTCGAGCACCATTCTATCTGCTCATTAGCTGCAGGATGTCCCCATCTTTAAGCGGATAGCTGAGTCCTACCTGCCTACGTTTTATCTTATCGTTTGCGCGAAATATCACGGCGGCTCGAAACCTCTCTACGAACAGCTCCTTGTGCACTTTCGCGGCCGCATCCTCAACAATAGCTCCCTCTGGAAGCACAATTGGCTTGTCCTCTCTCCTCTTACCCGGTATCTTGGTGTAGATCCTCAGAATGTCGAGATGGTTATAGAGAGCCCATTGCATTCCATCGAGGTTCTCTCCAGTTTCAGCAGAGATTGGAATTATCTCAAAACGTTCCCCATACTTCTCCATCAGTTCGGCAAACCTGTCTTCAGACCCTGGTACATCACCTTTTGTGGCAATTACAAGCGCCCTCACGTAAGCTACGCTTGCATCCATAGCATCCACAAGCTGCTCAAATGTTGCAGGCTGCTGAAATCGAACGATTATGTTTGATACTCTTCGTGCCTTGAGGTATTCCTTGACTTCCTCTATGTCGCCCTGATAGTTTTGAGCACCATAGATCATATGTCCACCTAAACCCACTCTCTCAATTCGAACGGCACTCTGCTCCCGATTCAGTCTAACTCTGGCTCCGTCAAGCTCACCCAGAATGATATTCATCTGCATATCGATGTCCTGTGAGAGGTCGACAATAAGTGCAATACAGTCTGTATTTCGGGCCACTGCGAGTGCCTGCCGTCCCATACCTGACTCTCTAAAGCCATCGAACAACCCAGGTATCTCCACAAGCTGGATGTTGATGTCTTCAAGTGTCAGCATAGCAGGAGTCGGAATGGGAGTAGTGAATGGATAGTCGCCGACATCAAGCTCTGCATTTGTGACGGAATTAATTATGGTGGACTTGCCGCTGTTCGTCACACCTAAGAGGCAGACCTGACCTGCACCCTCCTTTCTGATGACTCCCTCTTCTGCACCTCGCGCTCCCTTTCGTGCTCGGTCCTGTTCTCTCTGTTTTTCAAGCTTAGCTTTCAGTTGCGCAAGCTTCTTGCGATAGTCACCGACCATCCTTTCGGCGCCCTTATGTCTGGGGGCGACGGACAATAACTTCTCTAGCTCCACTATACGCTGCGCTAGATCGTCTGTATCCTCATAGACTTGCCTTTGCCTGTCGAATTCCGGCGATACATTGGTCGGCAATACGTTGCACCATTGTCAGGTTTCTGTCTAGGATTTCCTTCCGAAGGCTGTCATTATGAAGGTTTTCAATCATTCCCTATCTGCTTTCAGATTTATATCAAGTATGAAACGTTCAGGATTCGGTGGCCTTGGAAGAGCGGTAATTTGTGTACTTGCCTTTGGATTCTCATGTATTCCCATTCCATATACAAACACGCCTTCTTTCCTATTGATTGCTTCTTCTGAATCTTTGGCTCCTTTTTGGGCTGCATACACACTTGATGGACTCCAGTCTTCTAACAAGATTTCAAAGCCTGTCCGTTTCACCTCGATTCCATTGTCCATCACGATTCCTTGGCCATAAGACAGACCATCCGCCTTATTTGCTGACTTGAGTAGAAAGAATGAGATGGACCGCTCATCGGGTGACACTCGCTTGAGGCTTTCACCCGGAAAAGTGATAACACGCAGGTCTCTTGTTTCGCCCCACGCGATGCCTAATGACACGTTCCTACGCAGGTCCCCTGATACAAAGAGTGCCACATTGACACACCGACTTGCCACAATGACCTCATGTATATTGTTTCCAGCCTTCACTTGGTCCTCCTGTATTGGAAATCTGTCAAACAGGACCATAAAACGGCGGGCCGTCATCGCGATTCCTCTGAGAGATGATTGCATCTGCTACATACCAGGCAGTCCTGGTATTCCTGGCATTCCACCACGCCTTCCTCTGCGCTGTTTGCCCATCTGCTTCATCATTTTCTGCATTTGCTGATGTTGTTTCAGCAGTTCGCGAACATCACGAGCTTCTGTGCCTGAGCCCTTGGCAATCCTCTGTATGCGCGATGATTTGATGACTTTCGGATTGTCTAACTCGTCCTTGGTCATTGAGCTCATGATGACCTCCCACTTCTTCATATTCTCTTCCTGAATCTGTGCTATATCATCAGGAAGCTTGTATTGAAGTCCAAGCATCTCCATGACCTTACCAATAGGCCCCATTTTCTTGAGCTGCTTGAGTTGTGCCATCATGTCATTGAGAGAGAACTGGCCCTTCATAAATCGCATAGTGGCATCTTCATCGACCTCAATCTGAGCCTCTCTGACCTTCTCAATGAGGCCCTTGATGTCAGACATTCCTAGCAGCCGGCCAGCGAACTTGGTAGGACTGAACGGCTCAACAGCATCCATTCCTTCTCCCGTTCCAAGGAACTTAATCGGAGCCCCGGTTGCAGCTACCGCCGAAAGTGCACCTCCTCCCTTGGCGCTACCATCAAGCTTGGTTACTATGATTGAACCAATGTCTGTGGCATTTCTAAATGCTGCAGCCTGCACACCCGCCTGTTGTCCTAGAGTTCCGTCAACTACAAGAACTATCTCCTGAGGCTTGACCGCCTTTGAGATATCACGCATCTCTTTGATCAGACCAGTTTCTTCGCGGTGTCTTCCAGACGTGTCTAGCAGAATGAGTTCAATGCCCTTCTTCTTCATATCGCCAAAGCCCTTCTTTGCGAGCTTTACGGCATCCTTCTCCTCTTCATCTCCCCAGAAGGGTACATTGGAACGTTCAGCTAGTTGTTTTAGCTGGCTATAGGCACCAGGCCGGAAGTTATCAGCGCAGA
>JASFEL010000182.1:0-3572 GCA_050124855.1 Candidatus Thorarchaeota archaeon
GTTTACTCATTAGTCAACGGTACTCCAGCATCTGCTGCTGCCTGGGCAGCTTGTATTTGTGCTGCAGCCTGACGACCTTGAGCGACTGCTTCTGGATCACTCTTCCACTTCTCAGGTGCGCCAGATCCACTTATAGCATCACGTAATGCTTCATCCATGTTAACGTTCATCGCTGCATTAGGATCAAGTTCTGTGGCCTGCTTGGTGATACCAATGACTTGCTGGAATTGAGTCACTTTCTTTTCTTCCTCAGATTCAGACAATGGAGATTGGAATTTGAATACAACATCACGATCAGTCAATGACTCAGGCACATCATATGGTGAGCCAAGTAATCCTGCAGTCATTGCAATTTCGAAAGCCAACTCGCAGATCTGACCGTTGTACTCAACTTCAATAGGTTCAAATAACGGTAGGTTCTCACGTCGATATTGCTTCATACGTTCAGCAACTTCATACGCTGTCATTTCACGATTAGTATCAGGTAGAGTCAGCTTGTTAGCATAGAACGCGCTTCTCAATGTCTCGACAATATTCTCACGTAACTCCCGGCCTATCGGCCATCCACCACGGTCCTGTTGCAATGTACGTAACGATGCACCAAGTCTCTCATCGTATTCTTTATCAACCCAGGTTATGCCATCAGCACTTAAATCAACATCACCTCGAATTACTTTTTGAGTAGCAAGAATCGGAGGACGTGCGTAACGTTCGCCTGCTTCCATCAGTGTATGCTGTACTTCCTGTAATGAGCGACCATCAGGTAAACCAATAGTTGTAGCAGGTGAGTAAGCAAAGGGTGATCCAGGAATAGTCTTGAACCTGGGTATCACGTACATCTTGTTGTTGATTCCAGTTATCTCCAGGTTAATATCATCTTCTATATCCAGATAGATCGATACATACGGATGACGCTGCATAATTTCTTCATCACCGTACATATGTGATGGCATAACAATATGCTTGATGTGACCGCGTTTAAATCGATCCTTACCCTTAGCCTCTCTCATTTTTTCGGAGACATTATCAATACCGAAATAATCGATTACTTCCTGGTAAGTTGGCTTCCATGTGCGTACTACACCTTCAACCTGACCATCGACTCCATCCCACCAGGATAGATCCTTGAGGTGCCAGCATCGGAACAACAGACCGTCAGCTTTACGATTTAATTCAATTGAAATACCAGTTGATCCAAAGGTGATGAAGTCATGGTCGCCTTCCTTGGTGGCACGAACGAAATTGGAAGATCGATCATCGAATAACGTCTTTAATCGTTTACTGGCCCATTGTAACCACATCTTGCCGAGTTGATCAGGTTCGCCGTTGACTCCCATCTCGAACCAGTCACCATCTCGCAGCATGGCACTTAACGAGTCACCAAGATCACGACGTACAAGTATGGGATATGAATCAACGAGAAGATCGGCCAGTTCAGTACCGACATTACGGGTAACAGTGAAGTCAGAGCGTTCAGGATAGAAGTGATCAGCGAGTAGCTGATACAATGACATCATAGGCGCATGTTCACTGATTACATGTTGCGCCAAACTCTTGACCTGCGCCTGGTCTAACTTAGCCAAGTTTATCTTCCTCAGTTAAGAATGTACCTGCTCGACCTTGACCGGCGCGTCTACGTGCTATCTGTTGCTCACGCTTACGTCTGGATTCAGCATCGTCTGGAGTTGGTGCCGTCTTTGGTTTCTCAACTGGAGGCGGAGCAGGTTCTTTACCACCACCAAACAGTGAAGTTACTAAACCTATTACACCCTGGACTACGTCACTCATTAGTATTTCCTCTTTTGACGTTTATTGGCTGAACGCTCACGAGTATGTACCCTCGGTGGTGTCCAACGTTCTTCATCAGCTTTACGTGTCATACCTGGGAACAACTCGGTAAATCCCCATATGGCTGAATCTGCTCTATCAGGTGATTTTAAACCCTGATACCCTGACTGTAGCATTGAACATAGCTGATCTTCAAGTTCAGGGTGATACCCCACATGGTGAATCTTCCCCTGTTCATATAACGCACTAATCGGTTCAGCACGTACAATCTTACCTCTCGATGCAGTCACCAAGGTTACCGGTAGGTTCGGATCTCGCGCCTGTAACACTGCCCGAACCATGTCGCCACCGTAGTTCTGTTCAGCAACTAAACGATCAGCTTGATGCCTGGTGTAAGCATCTTCAGCGATCTGTCCCCACACTTCAGGACTATACTTACCGGATAGATCCTCAAGTAAATAACCGTGACCATCGGTACCTAATCCAGTCACTGTAACACCAACTTCATCGGATCGTTTATCTTCTGGTCCACTGCAACCACTAGGATCAAGATTAACGGTTATCCTCAATAAGTCAACTTCAAGTTCCATTACCCGGTTCTGAGCTAACAGTTCTTCGGTCCATAATGCGCCTTCAGATGCATCAGCATATTCACCGTACAAGAATCGTTTCCTGGCCATCTCCGGCAGATCTTCAAGTTCATGCAGGTATTCTTCAGCGATATTAGCAGCGTTATCAATGGGATTAATCTGATAGTAACCATAGTTGAATGGTCGTCTAAGTGGTTGTTTAGTAAGAGGATCTTGTTTAAGTATGAATACCCGGTACGACCAGTGAGTCTTGGCTGCAGGGTTAAGATCGTAATAAGCTTTCAGTGCAAGACCGGGTACTTTTTGAGCCAGTCGTGAGATGGCCATAACCCTGGATGCCCAAGGTATCTGACTGACTTCGTTAAAATATATCGTTACAAACTCTTGACCCAAGATCTTTTCAGTACGTTCCTTATCATCCAATCCACCGAACCAGATTTCAGATCCATTATCGAATTTATAGAACCAGTCAGTCTTATTCAGGTGCTTAGGGTTCCACAGTCCGGGCCAACACATTCGCATGACCTTGGGTAATGTGTCATAGATGATCGATCCCTTAATGGCATTGAATCGAAACCTAAAGATGGCATGCCTGGACCCAGGTGCCTTCAATGCGCGTATAATGATTGACCTGATAAGTAAGGCAGTCTTACCTGACCTGGCACCACCACCAAGGCAAACATGAGTAGCGTCAGATCTCAGGACATCTCGTGCCCGGTCCTGGGCAGCAGTTAACTCAAAGTCTACTGCTTCCTGAAGGACTGCACTCATAAATCAGCATCCTTACCTTCAATGACGACAGTCAACGATGAAGCACCTTCGTTCTCATGTTCCTTGTGGAGATTGAATTGCTTGGTGAGATTATCCAATGCAGCCATCTTGGGATGAAATTTATATTCATACACATCGCCCTTGATCGGATCTTGAGTAATCTTAACACTGGCAATTGCTGCAGCTGTTTGATCATCGAGTTCATGAGGTGGCTTGATTGAACCATCAGCCCTGAAGATACCTCGAAGATCCGACGTTGCTAACTTACCGATCTCATTCTTCACGTCAGCAGCTTCAAGTAACAGATGATCATTAAGATCGTAAATCAGTTCTTCCATGAGTTTCTGACCTTCAGGATCTTTCAGCATTTGAGCAGCTTGCACATCAGCATTCTTGGGAGCATATCCAGCACGAATAGCTGCC